>NZ_QTMG01000001.1:406543-408004 GCF_003635435.1 Parabacteroides sp. AF21-43
TTACAGCATGGAGTTCAAGCTCCGTATGCTGAAGGAGTATTATGAGAGTGGCTCAACCAAGTACAGCCTATGTAAGAAATATTCGGTTGATTACGTGACATTTAGTCGCTGGGAACGTTATTTTGAGTCAAAAACGCTATCTTTACCGTCCGATCTGACAGAGTTAGAGCATCAGGTATATATGGCACGAAAGAAATCCGAATCATCCAAGGCGACCGGTCCCCAAACGGAGAGCGAGAGGCTCCGGGAGGAGAACTTGCGCCTACGCAAGGCGTTGGCCTACTCAGAGTTGCGCAATGAGGCTCTGCATGAGCTTCTTAAGATCGGTCGGGAACAATATGGCATCGACCTGCTAAAAAAAGCTGGCGCCAAGCGGTAGACAACCTTCGGCTCAGGCATCCCAAGGAATCGATCGGTAGCCTGAGCGGGCTGTTTGGCAAGACAAGAGAAGGTTATTACTCCGTGAGCAAGGAGAAACGTATGCGCAGGGAATTGTCAGAGAAAGAGATACTTGACACCGTGAGGGATATCCGGCATGAGGCTCCGGGCATCGGGGCGTACAAGCTGTACCTGATGCTCAAGGAACTCTATCCGGACGGGATGCGTGGCCGGGATTGGTTCTACGGGCTGATGCATGAGTCACACCTGATGCTGAAGCCCGGGAAGCGCCGTCACACGACAAGCTCCAACCATCCTTACAGGAAGTACAAGAACATGATCAAGGGATTGACCGTCAACAGGATCAACCAATTGTGGGTGGCCGACATCACCTATATCGACACCGATGAGGGCGTGGCCTACCTGCATCTCCTGACGGACGCGTTCACGCATGAGATCATAGGCTGGGTCCTTTCCGACAGCCTGGTCGCCTCCAATACCGTGACGGCTCTGGAGATGGGTATCTCGCACGTGTCACCCCTGGGGTTCGATGGACTGATCCACCACTCCGACCGCGGCGTTCAATATTGTTGTAATCAATATATTGATCGTCTACAGGCCATTAAAGCCACGATCAGCATGACGGAGGACTACAAGCCTACCGACAACGCGATCGCCGAGCGGGTCAACGGCATCATCAAGCAGGAATGGCTCTACAGGATGAAACGCCCCCCGGACGTGGTGGCCGCAAGGGATTTGTTGGCGAGGATCATAGACTTCTACAACAATAGGAGACCGCATAGGAGCAACAGGGACATGCTCCCACCTGTCAGGTTCCGAGAAGCTCTGACTTGTATGTGATCGCTCAATGGAGGCTTTGCGCCTCCAGCCGCGAGGCTTCCTCCGCAGTGGTTTTTTCATGGTTGTTTTGCATGGAAAAAGAAAAACGGTATTTTTGCCGCTGTGAACCGGTTCAGGAAACAACTTTCAACCCTGTGAAGTTTTTCAGGAGAAGGTTCTCTAAGATGTGAAGTACCTTAGAAAATAACAGTAAAATCTGTGAAGTAAATTTAGGCATAGTCA
>NZ_QTMG01000010.1:0-71903 GCF_003635435.1 Parabacteroides sp. AF21-43
CAACGGATATCGGGTACATTATAATATAGCACACGCAAAAATACCGACTGCTCACGGAAACGATATAGCCGGTACCCTTGCCATCATAGCGGTAATACTGTGCCACTACGATGGCACGGCCCTGCCACACGGATGGCACAGCGTTGCCACTGTGATGGCACGACCGTGCCAAAGGCGATAAATAAACTGGCACTGCAAACAATTGATAAACAAACATATGCTAGCATGAAAATTTCCCCAGAGGAGACATCTAAAAGACAGGGGACTTTATCTTTTATCTAGATATCTAAAAACAGAATAAGAATCTGCCGTTTTTTTTCATATATTTGAGGTCTCATCTAAATATAAACAAATAATGAAGCACTTGAGTTCCTCTATTTTATTGGGGCTTGGGTTGTTTTCCTTCTTCTCCTGTAAAGAAGCGACAGCGCCCGCCCCTATCCTGCCCGTTCCCACGCCGGCACAAGTTGAATGGCATAAGATGGAAACATACGCCTTTGTCCATTTCGGATTAAATACGTTCAATGATCTGGAATGGGGTTACGGAAATACTCCCGCCTCCACATTCAATCCAACGGATCTGGATTGCGATCAATGGGCGCAAACAATCAAAGCCGCCGGATTGAAAGGCGTAATCTTAACCACCAAGCATCACGACGGTTTCTGTCTATGGCCTACCGCCACAACCGAATATAGCGTAAAGAATTCTCCTTGGAAAGATGGCAAAGGGGATATGGTAAAAGAACTATCCGACGCTTGTAAGAAACACGGGCTGAAATTCGGTGTCTATCTCTCCCCTTGGGACAGAAACAGTGAGAACTACGGACAACCGGGATATGTAGAGAAATTCCATGCCCAATTACATGAATTAGTCTCCAACTATGGCCCGTTGTTCGAATACTGGTTTGATGGGGCAAACGGTGGCAATGGCTGGTATGGCGGCACGAATGAAACCCGTGCTATAGACGCCAAGACCTATTATCAATATGAGCGGGCACGAGACACGATCAAGGCGCACCACCCGGACATCATGGTTTTCGGAGGGACAGTACCCGATATCCGCTGGATCGGTAACGAGGAAGGTTGGGCCGGTGATACCCAATGGAGCATCTTCGCCCCGGAACCCTCCATGCCTACTTTCCAACAGAGTGTATGGGGAGATGAGAACGGACCGATGTGGCTAGGTGGAGAATGCGATGTATCTATCCGTCCGGGATGGTTCTATCACTCCCGGGAAGATCACCAAGTCAAATCTCTGGCAAAATTAGTCGATCTTTATTACCGAAGCGTCGGGCATAACGCCAATTTTCTATTGAACTTCCCCGTAGCGTTGAACGGAAAAATAAGTCCGGTAGACTCCGCCCGTGCCGTACAATGGTATCAAACCATCCAAAATGACTTTAAGGAGAATCTTTTGAAAGGGTGTTACGTACAAGCGAGCAATAAAAGAGGACGTAATTTTAGTCCCAATAAGGCAGTAGATGGGGATTGGGATACCTATTGGGCTACGGACGATGGAGTAACCAGTGGTTCATTGACTTTCACGTTAACCCATCCTACCGATGTAAACCGCTTGGTAATACAAGAATATATCCCATTAGGACAACGAGTACGCTCGTTCAATATCGAACTCGAGCAAGGGGGTAAATGGATTCCGGCACAGACCGTGGATTCTACGACAACTGTCGGCTATAAACGAATTGTCCGTTTCCAGACCGAGAAAGCGGAGAAGATACGCATCAACTTCACGGACGCCCGCGGGCCGCTTTGTATCAATAACGTGGAGGCATACCTTGCCCCCGCCTTGGTGACCGAGCCAACGATTGCCCGTAATATCAATGACGAAGTAACCATACAGGCCGGGGATAAAGGCTCCGAGGTTCATTATACCACCGACGGTTCAGATCCGACCAAGGACTCACCGCTTTATCAGGCGCCATTCGCTTTCGCTCAAAAAGGAACTGTCAAGGCGATTGCCTATGATCCGACTTTCGATACAGTCAGTCCGGTTTCCGCGCAAACGTTCGATATTCCTGCTTGTGATTACACGATCGTATCACCGAAAGATGAGAAAACCAGCCTGATCCTAGACGGAAACGGCTACACAACCTACTATTTGCCACAAGGGAAACAAGAGTTAGTCGTACAATTAGCGAAAGAAATGCCTATATCCGGATTCCGCTACACCCCGAACCAAGGACGTGACGCAAGCGGTCATATCTCCAACTATCAATTATATATTAATGGAAAGAAGGTGGCCGAAGGCGAATTCTCCAATATCAAGGCTAACCCGATCGAGCAAGTCGTACATTTCCCGATAACGAAAGGTAACCAAATCCGTTTGGTCGCAACCCGTATCGTAGATAATAAAAAGCAAGCGGGTATCGGTGAATTCTCGGTAATTACGGAAAAATAAAGAATATCTAATAAAAGCAGAAGGGACCGCCTCGAAAGTTTAATTTCCAGAGGCGGCCCCTTTTAATTATTTATCAATCTTTTATTTATCCTTGAAGGTACCGGTTCATTTGCTTATACACGGCACGTATATTTAATGGTTTAGATATATGAGCGTTCATACCGGCCTCCCTACTTTTCTGCACATCCTCAGCGAAGGCGTTGGCTGTCATAGCGAAGATAGGAACCTTTTGAGCATCAGAACGCCCTAATGCCCGGATACATCGGGTAGCCTCATAGCCATCCATATGAGGCATCTGCACATCCATCAATATCAAATCATAATATCCTTCGGCAGATTCCTTAAACATCTCTACGGCCTGTACCCCGTCCTCAGCACTCTCCACCGACGCACCGGTAACTCCGATCAATTCCTCCGCTATCTCCCGGTTAAGCTCATTGTCCTCAACCAATAAGATCCGTTTACCTTTGAAGTCATAATCAACAGCATAACAATCCTTCGCAAGGTCATTCCTCCCATTAATATCGGAAAAACGAGTGGGCTTACCCGATTCCTTTATTTTGCCGAAAGGCAGATCAACGGTGAATGTACTGCCACTCCCCTGCACGCTCGTCACATGTATGCCACCACCCATCAACCCTGTGAAACGCTTAACGATAGAAAGCCCTAATCCTGTACCTCCATATTTATAAGTAACATCCACATTTTCCTGTTCGAACGATTCGAAGATTTTATCATAGTTCTCCTCGGCTATACCACATCCCGTATCGATTACCTCGAAACGAAGGTAAACATTCTCTTGATCCTCACCTGTTTTAGATACCCGAAGTTTAATCATTCCCTTGGCCGGCGTAAATTTCAGCGCATTCGATAACAGGTTGGAGAGAACTTGATTCAAGCGCAAGGAGTCTCCTATAATCTGTACTTCCAGATCACTAGCCAATATCGTCTCATAGCTGATCCCTTTACTCTTGGCCTGCTCGCCATACAGATTTTCAAAGTCCTGCAAGAATGCCCGGAAATTAAAGCTCTCATGTCGAAGTTCCACTTTTCCGCTTTCTATCTTCGACATATCCAGCACGTCGTTAATGAGAGCGAGAAGATGCTTGGAAGACATGATTACTTTCTCAAGACAGTCCTTTATCTTATCGGTATTATCTATGTTTTGCATGGCGATAGTACTCATACCTACAATTCCGTTCATCGGCGTACGGATCTCATGACTCATCCGGGAAAGAAACTCGCTCTTCGCCAAGTTAGCCGCCTCAGCCCGTTTCAGGTTGCCCTGTATCACGGTCGCTTTCATCCGGGCCCCTATAGCCAGCAGTAATGCCGTAAATAGCACCGACAAGACAAACATCACGATAAACATAAATTGTAAGGGATTCGCATATATAAAGTCCGTAAGAGAGAATTCACTCACGCCGATAGATTCCAGATTCCGATTGCGTATAACAGTCCTCTCGGACTCAGAAAGATTATTGATCGCCTTGTTGAGTACGGTTAATAAATCCGGGTCAACCGGGGTAGGTAACGCAAAACTTATCGCACTCTGATCATTGACCAATGTCACAGGAGCAAGATTGGTGAAATGATAACGCGAAATATCCTGTTCCATTTTAGAGGACAATCCATAGATAAAATCAGCCTCTCCGCTATTGACAGCGGCTAATGCCTCCTTAATGCCCGGATAGGACCGAATCTTCTCCGCAGATATGCCACTTGGAAATCGCTGACTTTCCACCAAAGCACCAACCAAACCCGGAGCGGGATAACTACAGGCTTTATTGCGTACTATGATATTGTTCGCACTCACATAAGAGGCTGAAAGCGCAAGCCCTAGCTGGGCCGCATCGTTCTCATCTCCCAAGAAAAAGCCTAAGATATCAGCTTTCCCTCGTTGTACCAGATGGACCGCATCACTATAATTCTTCGCATACACATACGAAAAATCCAAACCCGTAAAGTCCTTGATCTCATCCAATACATCCACCATGATACCGACATGGTTCTTCTGGGAGGTTTCTTTACAATAAAAAGGATACCAATTCTCCGGAACGGCTACCGTGATCGTTTTCCTTTTCTTGACATATTCCAGATCCCGGTCACTAAATTGGATATTTACAAGTCGGGCAGGAAAGTTAGCGGCATAACGCTCTGCCGCGAAATTTGGATTGGCATCCAAGATCCGTTCCAAAGCCATATTCAAACCATCCAATACTTCCTTATTACCCGGATTGGTTACGATATAATAGGGTTGAGAATTATATGTAGCGATCACCCGTACAGAATCGTGATTGTAAATAATGCCACTCAACAGCAAGTCTATCTCTCCATTCATTAAATAAAAATATAATCCCTCGTCGTTCTTCTGCATATCTTTCAAGCTGTAATATTGGAACTTACAGTCTAATCCGTTGATAGCCAAAAACTCCTTGAGGCGGCGAATATTTTCTTTCGCATTCTCATATACACCGATGGTTTTCCCGTTCATACTCTCCAAATTATAGCTATGGATAGTACGATCGTCAGAACGAGCAAGCAACAAAGAACGGCTATATCCCATATTGTAATCCGGATAAGCATAATATTTCTCTAAACCGGGTATATAATAGTTTCCACCCATCAATTCATACTGACCTGCGATAAATTCATTCAACACGGTTTGCCTATTCGTATCAATGTACTCGTATTCCCAACCGGTATATTTGGCAATCTCATTGAGATAGTCCACGAGCATACCATGATGACTACCGTCCTCCGCCGTCCAACTCATGCCTACCACCTGCGGAAAGGCAACCCGGAGCACACGTTTTTCACTTGTCCGTGCTAACGTAGACAAATGAAACGCCAGCATTATAAATACTAACAAACTTATAGTTATACCATGACCCACATATCTCAGAAGTAAATTCATTATAATGTATATCTTTTATTATCGGCTTTCCCGATGATAACAACCCCTAGACCTCTCCGCAAAACAACGGTTTATTTAGGATAATGCCTATTCATTCTGGTGAACAAAGCTTTTGCGTACCCCAAAACAGAGTACGCAAATATACTACTTTTTATATCACAGCGGATTATAAAATAATTGATTTTTAAAAGAAGATACTATAAAAACAGAAGGGACCGCCTCGAAGGTAAAACACCTCGAGGCAGTCCCTTTCCTAAATCCCAACAAACTTTTATCCCATCGAACTATTGATTACCTGTGTGGTTTTCTCAAAACTCTTCTTTAAGACCTCCTTTACATCCATGGTTTCCCAATATCCCTTATTAAAAAGCTCTACGGATAACCCACCCCGGAAACCGGAGTCGTATAGCAAAGGAAGTACCTTATTAAACGGGCAAATACCATCTCCCGGAAACACCCGATCCGAATCTCTCAACTCCGTACGAGGAGGCAACTCCGGATAATCGTTGATATGAAAAACCGGAAGGATCTTACCATTTATCAAGCGTAAACTATCAAAACTATTTCCTCCTCTGTACAAATGGTAGAAATCCAATAAGACAGAAGCCCGCGAATGCCCGGAGGCGATCGCTATCGCCATGGTATCCGATAATTGATTCAGAACCCCGGCTCCCCATAGTTCCAATATCGGAGTGACACCCATCTCATCCCCTAAATCCAGTATCGCCCGATAGCGTTCGGAATACTCTGGCAACCGTGTACGATCCAGTTGAGTAACTCCTTGAGCAGGAGCGGCGATAAATTTACCGCCCAATCCCGCTACCATCTCCATATCATGCCGCATTTGGTTTAGCCCTTCCTTCCGTTTCGAAGGATCATCGGCAAACCACGAGGCAAAACCGATCATATTCTCCAATAAAAGCCCGGAACCTTCCAGCTGACGCCTGAGTGTCTCATAAGTTCCCCCTTGCTTTACGAACGCATCCACATCACGGGTCCATAACTCAATTCCCTCAAAACCAGCCTCGGCACATAAGTCAATCTGTTTTTGAACAGGAAGTTTATAACCCGCTATCGTAGAGACATTGAGACAGACACGGAAAGGACGTTTCGAAGAGGATGCTTCGGGTGATGGCTCCTCTTTTTTCTTCGGAGCGCAAGAAGCCAAGCCTGCGAACGTACTGCCCAAAACCGCCAGACCGGTAGTCCGAAGCATATTACGTCTTGAAATCTTTTTCTCAAGCATAACACTCTCGTTTTAAATTAAACCTCCAAAGATTTACGGGCCTCCCGGTCCGGATCATTCCGAGCCTCACACGTATTATTCAAGATCATCACCTCTCCATTTTCTTCCGTGTATTTCGGCCAAACGGGTAACTCTCCTCCGTTCGGATCTCCTGTCCGCATGAAATTCAACAAAGCGCCAGACATCTTATCTGACAACGCACGAGGTACCTTACCTCCACCCGTATGAGTAAACATCCGATCCGTATTTTTAAACCAGAAACAGATATCCGAGCAATGGAACGCACGCATACGGTTATTAAACAAGGGCGGACACCAGCCAAACCAAGCTACATACACAGGCTGGCCTTGCTTTAATTTTGCGTTAGCCGCCTCAACCACTCGTTGACGGGAAGACAAAATCATCGCCCAAAGCTCCATCGGAGTCTTATCCGGGAAATTCTTGGCGAAAGCCTTCACGATCGATTCCGCTTTATCACCATATTGACTTCTCAGTTTCTCGATCACACCGTCTTGAGTGATTTTTTCCAAGGCCGCATCCGCCCTGTTCGGGTTCCATTCATGGAAAGTCGTACAGAATATCATCGGGACGACAGGAGACTCCAAATGGCTCTCACCGGAGTAGAATACACCGGCCGGAATATTCCGGTCATCAGCAACAGGGCCAAAAGTCCGTCTCATGCTAATCCCTTGATCTTCCCAGCACTTTTTACAAGCCCTATCCGCTATATCCAAATATTCCCGCCAAGGTATTCTTTGCAATTTATCCAGTTGGGAAGCAGTCAGCCCCGCTTCTCTCAAAATATATTCTCCCACCTTCCGGGTCATCACCTGATCGGAAGCTCCTACCGTAGATCCACTTAAAGCCACGGCTCTATGGATCAAACCTTTTGCCGCCGGCATAGCGGCTACTGTACAGACCTTAGAACCTCCTCCGGATTGTCCCATAACCGTTACGTTCCCGGGATCTCCACCGAAATTGGCGATATTATCATGAACCCATCGCAAGGCGGCAATAATATCTAACATCCCCACGTTTCCGGAATCCTTATACGCTTCTCCACCAACACCAGATAAGTCAGAGAAGCCAATCGGCCCCAACCGATGATTAATGGAACAGAATACGATATCTCCTTCCCGGCTTATATTCTCTCCATGATATCCATCCTGCTCGATCCCACTACCATTTGTAAAACCACCGCCATGCAGCCACACCAATACGGGACGTTTCTTACCATCCGCAATGCCCGGTGTCCATACATTTAAATATAAGCAATCCTCACTCACATCCCAGTAGTTCCAATGATCGGCAAAAGTTCCGTAATTATTGGGCCACCGGTTCTCCATACGTTGCGGCGCCGTATTCCCATAAAAAACCGCCGGTCTCACATCTGTCCACGGCTCTGGCTTTTGGGGAGGCATAAAGCGATTTTTTCCCGACGTATCAGCCCCATAAGGAACTCCCAAGAACGTATATACATGATTCAGCAGATATCCCTGCACCTTCCCATACTCTGTCTGGGCGATGGCGATATCGTCACCGATAAATAGGAATTGA
Organism: Parabacteroides sp. AF21-43; assembly: GCF_003635435.1. NCBI lineage: Bacteria > Pseudomonadati > Bacteroidota > Bacteroidia > Bacteroidales > Tannerellaceae > Parabacteroides > Parabacteroides sp. AF21-43. The sequence continues at coordinate 8,137 of NZ_QTMG01000010.1, forward strand.
TCGTCATCACTCACTTTCCCTCTTTTATCACGGGAATCCCCAGAAGGGGCACAAGAAGAAGTCGATATCAAACTTCCCATACTCAACGAGGCTGTGCCCAATCCTAAGTTTCTTACGAATTGTCGTCTGTTTATTTTCATAATCTCTTAATTCATCTCAACGACCAATACCTCTTTAGATGCCAGCTTCAAGCTGTCCTTAAATAAGATCGTTCGTTTCGTTATTATATCCTTTCCTTCTATTCCCTCTTTTAAAGATTCCTTATAACGGGCAAGTGGAAGATCAACTTCATGATTAGCTCCATTAATAATGACCATGACACTTTTACCCTCTAGATAACGCTCATATACATACACTCCTAATTGTGGCATATAATGTTTCATATTACCTTCAGAAATGATCTTATTGCCCTTCCTCCACTTCAATAAAGTCTGTAAATAATCCCAAGCCTTATTCTGTAGGTCGGAACGTCCTTCCCTCGTAAACCAATTCTGAGAATCTCCAGGCCACCCTCCTGGAACATCTAAACGTATATTCCCATCCCCACCCGGGCGACTTTTCGTCCCAGACATTAACAATTCATGTCCATAATATAATTGAGGAGTGCCAGGGATTGTTAATAAAAAGGCAACCCCTTGTTTATAACCATCTAAGTCTTTAGGCTCCGAACGTAAAAACCTATCAGTATCGTGATTATCTAAAAAACGCAAAACATTTTTAATATCTGGATACACGAAATCATAACACAAATGATCATAGATTTTATCTAATCGCCCTTCCGGTGAAGACTTGTCATTAAAGATATCACTTGCAATACTCATCAGAGTAAAATCCATCACAGACTTCAGTTCCGTATCTTTTCCAAAATTAAGTTTACACCCTTTTTGCCACCAAGCCGTACCAATCGTATAATTAGTCCAAATCTCACCAACTATATTAAACTGAGGATATTCATTCATGATTTGGATATTCCACTCACGCATCATATCAAAATCGGAATATGGATATGTATCTTGCCTAATCGCATCAATCCGAGCATACTCAATCCACCATATAGAATTCTGAATAAGATATTTACCAACATGAGGATTTGCTTGATTCAAATCTATTCCAAATCCTGCATATTTCATTACTTCAGAATCATAAGTTGATGCATAATTGTCATAGAAAATAGCCTTAGCATGATTCCCCCTTTTAGAAGGACTTACATTAAACCAATCCTTAGATGGCACATCTAGCACCCAAGGATGATTTGCTCCAATATGATTAAAAATCATATCCATAACAACCCGTAATCCCTTTTGATGCGCTTTATTTATCAATCGAAGGTAATCTTCATTTGATCCTAGACGCCTATCCACATGAAACATATCCGTTGAGAAATAGCCATGATAAGAACCTCCTTTCCCATCATTCTCCAACACGGGATTTAACCATATAGCTGTTACCCCAAGGTCCACAAAATAATCCAAATGATCTTCGATCCCCTTCAAATCACCTCCATGTCGAGCCCCAGGCTTACTACGATCCATCACATATTCCGTTGACATAGAAATCTGATCATTCGATTGGTCACCATTAGCAAAACGGTCCGGCATAATTAAATACAACACATCCGAAGAATCATATCCTTGTATATCATCTGTACTCTCCTTGCGCTCTTTCAGCTCGTAAGCATATACGAACTTCTTTTCCCCATTCACAAAAGTTATATCAAATGTTCCAGAATGAGCTTGTGATAAATCTAAATATAATATTAAATAATTGGGACTATCTACCGTTACACAACTTTTTAAATAAACACCAGGTTCATTTATAACAGGATGATATTCAGAAATATGATCCCCATATACCATCAACTGTAATTCTGGATTTCTCATTCCTGCCCACCAAAACAACGGCTCTACCTTATTTATCGTTTGAGCAGCCACTGTCCCAAGTACAAATAACAGAAATGAAGTAAATATTATTATTTTTCTAATCATAGCTATAATTATTTAGATGTAAAAGCAAATAAAGGGTGAGCCAAACTCACCCTTTTTAAACAGCCAAGTTAATTCATATTAACATCAGGATTACCATTCTGCTCAACATCCGGAATCTGAAACATCACTTTATGAGAATCCCAAGCTTCACCACGAACCGACTGTTTGATACGCTTCAATTCAAATAATCTCTCACCTTGTAAAGCTATTTCCAAACGACGTTCCTTCTGTACTGCTTTAATAAAAGAAGCCCTATCAGTAGTTGTAGTATTAGCTTTGCCATAAGCCCTTTTTTCTATTTTTTGCAAAGCATTCAAAGCTTGATTCATATTTCCATTCGATTTAGCTAAAGACTCGGCATAAAGTAGTAACAACTCATTATATCCAATAATAATACCATCCATATACTCATAATCAAACTTCAGAGTATACCATGAACCGTCTATATTTTTAAAAAACGTTTTAAAACGATTATCATTTTGTTGGTCATAAGCAGCAATCAACTCATTAGACGGCCTGCTTGTGGGTAAAGCCAATCCATTCGTACGATAATCTCTTAAACCACCCCAAGAATCCTCAATCAATGACGCAGAAGGTATCATCGCTACAATTTCTTGCGTAACAGTCTTTTTTTCCGCTCTACCGAATTTAGCAGTCAAATCCTCATCAAGATCATACTTCTGAGTATTAATAACTTGTTCCGCATATTTAGCCGCATTCCCAAAATCATGTTTATAAAAATAGACTTTTGCCAATAACGCTTTTGCGCCATCAACGGTCGCTCTACCAGACTCTACTTTATTCTCTCCAGGTAAGTTTTCGATCGCATATTCCAAATCTGAGATTATTTGAGAATAAACCTCAGAGACCGTTGAACGTTGTACGACCTCAAATGCAGTAGCACGATCCATCACCCCCCTTAAACGAAGGGGAACTCCCATCTCTGCGATATCCTTAGTCTCCTCTGCATAAGGAAGGCCAAAGGCTCTTACTAAATGAAAATATCCTAATGCACGAATAAAAGATGCCTCAGCCTTAAATTGAGCTTCTTTCTGAGGATCACTCGCCAAGATACTTTCCCCTAAATCGCTAAACGCAACTTGATTCGCCATATTTATGGCATTATATGTCGCGGTCCAGGTATCACGTCCAACCGCATTTACCAAATTCATTGTATGAGCACTCATCTGAACCCATTCAAAAGTAGCCACATCTGCCACACCATCATCTGCGATCACATCAAAACCACGCAACGTCCGGCCTCCCCAAAAGCCCGAAGAACGTATTCCATTATAAGCACCCAACAATAAATTCTCCAAATCATCTACCGTCTTAATACGATCATCTGTCAGTTCTAAACTATCTGGTTTTATTTGTAGAAATCCCATGTCATCACATGCCGTATAGACTAATTGGGTACTGAGTAATATTACTGCTATATATTTTACTTTCATAATCTTATTCATTTAAAAGTTAACACTTAATCCGATAGTATATGTACGAGCTTGAGGAGGTGTTAAATAAGTCACATTCAAACTCAAATTCCTCTTCTGAGCTGAATCGACATCACGCATAATCTCAGGCTCACCACTATATTTATTATAGTATTCACTAAATAAAGTCAATAAATTAGTTGCTTGAGCATATAATCGAATATCCCTTATATTAAACTTCTTGATTCTAATACCTTTGAAAGTATAACCCACATTTACATTTTTTAAACGTAAGAATCCCGCATCATGTAGATATTCAGTTGTATTTCTCGCCAGTTCAATGCCACTTTTTCCTAAACTTACCCGAGGTACATCTGTCACATCACCAGGTTTCTGCCATCTATCAAGAACATTACTTTTCAGATTCCAAGTGCCAACATTATTCATCTGAAATTTCTCACCATCGTCATAAATATTGCCGCCTATTTGGAATGTAAACATAAAACCGAAATCCCAGTTCTTATATGTAAACGTATTATTCAAACCTCCTACAAAATCGGAATAAGGATGGCCTACAGGCTGACGATCTCTATCCGCATTATATTCTTTAGTTTCACCAACCGGTTTCTTATTCTCATCAAGCATTTCATAAACAGGCATACCATCCTGAGGATCAACACGTAGAACCTTAACCAAATAGTTTACGCCAATAGGCTGTCCTACTAACACACGTGTATCACCTTCTCCACTTAATGCGTCTGGTCCTGCATTACCAACATCCAAAACCTTATTCTTATTATAGCTGATATTAAAATCAGTAGTCCATGTAAAATCTCTATTTGTAATATTCACGGATTTAATATTAAACTCCACACCCGTATTTCTGACTTTTCCGATATTTGCCAAGAATGCCGTATATCCCACAGATGCTGGAACACTTACATTCAAAAATAGATCTTTGGAATTCTTATTATAAAATCCGATTTCACCTGAAATCCGATTTTTTAAGAAACCATACTCCAAACCTACATCAAAAGTAGAGGTTGTTTCCCACTTCAAATCTGGGTTTTTCAAAGAATTGATATACCAATAATTATCCCCTACATACAATTGATTCGTATTCACGCTAACTGCCCCCCATTGCGCATAGTTAGGGATTTCCGCATTACCAGTAATACCAAAACCTGTTTTCAATTTCAACAAGCTTACAACCTCGTTATCTTTTAAAAAGTCCTCTTCCGTGATCATCCAACCAATAGAAGCCGCAGGGAAATTACCAAATTTATTATTCTCCCCAAATCGTGACGAACCATCTCTACGGAAAGTACCAGTGAACATATAACGGTCTTTAAATGTATAATTTATACGTCCGAAAAAGGATATAAATGAGAAATCTTGATTAGGATAGCTCGTAAAAGTCTTATTCGTTTCATCATAAGCCGGATTATTAAATAACCAATCTTCTTTTCCTTGCTCAAATACGACATTCGTATAATTCGATACTCGTGTAGATTTCAATGCTTCTGTTCCCAACAAGAAATGAAAACGATGTTTTTCATTAATCGACAAGCTATAATTCAAGAGTGCTTTCGCATTCCAATTTGTCTCATAACGATTTGTCACATTACTATTCGGTTTTGTTGATAATTCTTTCGTTCGTAAATAATTAGACTCATTATCTCGATAATCTATATTACCTTCTAGCCGCAATGACAATCCTTTGATTATCTGTAAGTCAGCATATAAACTTGCCATTGTACGTTGGGTAAATATTCTACGTCTTTTCTCATTTGCCTCCGTCACCGGATTTGTTGATTTAGGAAAAACATAATAACTACCATCCGAATTATAGGCTGGGAAATAAGGCAAAGCCGTACTTATGGCACGTCCCCAACCACCATCCCAACTTGAAGGAGTGGGTCGATGATCCGTGTGAGAGAAACTAAAATTTCCACCTATTTTTAAAATGTTTATAGGCTTATAATCAATATTAAGGCGTACGCTCGTCCTTCCGAAATGATCATTCACCAAATATGAATTCTCTTCTACATTAGAAACCCCTAAATAAGTCTGTATTTTCTTATTACCCCACGATACCGATAAATCATTGTAGGTAGAAATTCCTGTTCTCGTAATAAGATCTTGCCAATCCGTATTATTTAATAAAGCTTGTTCTTCTGAATAACCACCGGGATATGATGATACAGTAGAAGGATCTGTCGCACCAGAGGGATTAAACTTATAATCATTTTCCAATGCTTCTTTATAAATATCCAGATAATCTTTAGTTTCCAACATATCAACTTTCCTATTAGTTGTTGAAAATGCAACTTTAGAACTAAAATTTATTTGAGGTTTTCCTGATTTACCACGTTTAGTTGTTATTAAGACAACACCGTTCGCACCTCTGGATCCATAAATAGCCGTTGCCGAGGCATCTTTCAATATATCAATACTTTCAATATCATTCGCATTTATAGATGACATTGGATTATCTTGTGCTGCACCCACTCGATCTCCGGCATTTTGCATGATGGGTATTCCATCAACAACAATCAATGGATCACCTCCAGCGGTAATAGAAGCGATACCTCTCACTCGAATGGCTGCACCAGAGCCAGCCAAACCCGATGTTTGGGTTACTTGTACACCAGCGGCACGCCCTTGTAAAGCGGCATCGAAAGAGCTTGTTGGAACAGACATTAGTTCCTCACTTCCAACTTTAGCGATCGATCCTGTCACATCTCTCTTATTCTGAACTCCATAGCCAACAACGACCACTTCATCTAATGTCTCCACATCTTCCGATAGACGAACATTAATATGAGTCTGATTTCCGACCTTTATCTCTTGGGAACGATAACCAATATAAGAATACACTAAAATGGCATCTCTATTAGGTACCTCAATTGAATAATTTCCATCCATATCGGAAGTAGTACCCGCAGTGGTACCTTTAATCTGTATGGTGATAAAAGATAAAGGCTCTCCTGTCTCCGCATCAGAAGCAGTTCCTGTGATCTTGATTTGCGCAAACGCTGTCAATGAAAACAAAGAAAGCATAAAGCACATAATAAATTCACTAATACTTTTACATCTCATGACATATTAAATTTAAAGTTAGACAAGTTCTAAAATATAAACACCACGAGCCGGAATATGAACCGCCGTGTCTATCGCAACGATCGTATCTGTTATAATATCTTTCCCAGATCTATAATCTTTTACGACTTCATGAAAACGATTCATATCTAATGTCTGGTTTTGATCTGTTCCATTCATTAAAACAAGTACCGTTTTATTATCCTTTACCCTAGCATATACGTAACAACCCGATTTATCAGGAGTATAATGAATCAACTTACCTTCTTTAACAGCATCACATCGCTGTCTCCAATTCAATAATTTTCTCATATAATCCCAAGCTTGATTCTGCAAATCCGTACGTCCCTCAGGAGTGAAAGCATCTTTTGGATCTCCTGCCCAACCTCCGGGAAAATCAGTGCGGATAATACCATCTCCTTCTGCTTTTGTCCCAGACATTAAAATCTCTGTCCCATAATAAATCTGAGGAATCCCTCGAGTTGTTAATAAAAAAGCAATAGCCTGTTTATACCTTCTTAAATCAGATTCTCCTTTCTGCATAAAGCGTCCTAAATCATGATTATCCAAAAAGACTAGTACATTATTAGGATCCGGGAATAAAAAATCCTGTGCGATAACTTCATAAATTTTAAATAACCCTGCTTCGAATCCTTCACGGCTAGAACATGCATCTCCAAACGCTTTTTGGCAAGTAAAGGTCAAATCAAAATCCATCACTGTCTTTAAGTTACTATTAGATTCATTCATTTTAGAATCTCTTTGCCACCAAGCCGAAGCAGTCCCTCTTGGATACCAAGCTTCTCCCACAATATTGAAATCCGGATATTCATTTTCCACCTCCTTACACCAAGTTGCCATAAAATCATAATCTGCATATGGATGTGTATCTTGACGGATACCATCAATCTGTGAGTATTCAATCCACCAAATGCTATTTTGAATCAAATATCGGGCTAAGTGCCTATTTTTCTGATTTAAATCTGGCATACCTCTACCAAACCAACCATTTACCAAGATCTCTCTCTCCGACTGAGGAGCGTGAACATCCATAAGAGTCCATTTAAAATGATTTGTTTGAACAAAGTTGTCTTGATTATTCAGCCAATCCGAGGAAGGAAAATCTTTTAACCACCAATGAGAGCTTCCGCAATGATTAAAAATCATATCCATCACGACTTTCATTCCTTTTTCGTGGGCCTTATCTATCAATTCACAATATTCTTCATTCGTTCCAAAACGAGGATCTACCTGATAAAAATCAGTAATAGCGTATCCGTGATAAGAACCTCCCGGCATCCTATTTTCCAATACAGGATTTAACCAAATTGTCGTAAAGCCTAAATCACGGATATAATCCAATTTATTAATAATACCACGTAAATCACCTCCATGGCGAGCTCCCCCTCTCGAACGATCTATTTTCACATCATCTAGATTGTCATTAGATGGATCCGCATTTGCAAAACGATCTGGAGTAATCAAGTACATCACATCCGCAGGTGAAAATCCAGCAGCTCCAACCTTTTTATTTCTTTCCTTTAACTCAAAGGCCCGGATTTCTTTCTCTTTCCCTTTTTGAAATATCAAATTCATTGTACCGGGAGAGGCATCTCTGGAGATATCCAAATAAAGGAACAAGTAATTAGGGTTCTCGACTCCAACAATTTCCTTGACTCTTACCCCCGGATAATCAATATAAACTTGAGAGCTTGCGATATTCTTGCCATATACCATAATCTGTAATTCCGGATTTTTCATCCCTACCCACCAGCAAGCAGGTTCTAACCGTGAAATATCAATAGCATATACAGAACTGGCGCACAACAAGCAAATGGTAAACAATAATAGTCTTTTCATAATTTCATTCATTTTATATTCGGAAATTGCCAAGGGCTTCTATATGTTTTGTTCAAGTATGCATCCGCTTTAGGATTGTCCACAAATTTCCTTGTTTGAGGATCGTATACCACACGAGTTCCTGTCCGATACGAGATATTGGCCATATGAGCCAATATTGTAGCAAAAGCCCCCTTTTCTATCGGACTATTTGTCTCAATCGATTTATTCAAAATACATTTACACCAATTAGTCGCATGAGCCTCTACTCCCCCATCTTCAAATTTACCAACCAATTGAGCTTTATCGGCCAAAAGGATACCATCACGGGTTTTCTCCGGTATCAACTCATAGCCTTCACGATTACATACCAGAGTGGCTTTACTTCCGACCCAAGCGACCCCTTGATTCCGATTATAAAGGTAAGCAACTTGTTGAGCCCATTCAATATGGAAATTCTTATATTGGAAAATACTTGTTTGGCAACTTGGAGTTTCATTAAACGATGCCGGATCTTTATATGCAATAGAAAAGACCGCATCTGGGTATTCTCTATCACATAAACCAAGTGCTTTTAACCCGTCAAAAGCAGAATCAATCCAATGCACCCCCCAATCAGTCTGTTGGCCACCACCATAATCCCAAAAACCACGCCAACCACGAAAACGGGAATTATTAAAAGGACGTTCCGGAGCCGGTCCTAACCACATATCATAGTCCAAAGTGGATGGTGCCTCTGAATCCTCAACAGAAGGACGAGGATTTGTAGATTGGCAAAGCCATAATTGTACCTTATAAACATCCCCTAGCACACCAGATTTTAATATCTCATTCGCAGCCCTGAAATAGCGTTGGCTTGTTTGCCATAATCCCGTTGTCACAACACCTTTATACTTTTTCTGAAAGTCCATCATCGCATTGCACTCAGAAATTGAATTACCAACAGGTTTCTCTACATAAATAGCTTTTCCCGCCTTCAAGGCTTCTGCAAAAATATAAGGATGCCAATGGTCGGGCGTGGCAATAATAACCCCATCAATTTCTTTATTGGCCAGTACCTCCCGAAAATCAGTATAAGCTTTTATAGAAACCGTCTGTTCTGGAAAATCTTTCTTAAAACGTGCAAGCTGCTCTTCAAGTCTGACTTTATTCACATCACACATACCGACACAATGTACCCATGGATTATCAGTCAACGCTCCTTGCAAATCTCGACATCCCATTCCAACTCCAATCACGGCAATTCTTACTTTTCCATTTATGACCTCTTCTTTCTGATAAGATCGTAAGGGTGACGAAGACAAAAGAGGAGATACTCCTAAACCTGCCGCCAGCATTGTTGTATTTTTCAAGAAATTTCTACGTGTAGTCATAAGTTATCATTCTTTAAGGTTAAACTTCTTTCTACAAATCTCTAATCCAAATATTTCGGAAAGCAACTTCTACCCCATGGTCTTGTAAACTTAAAGGCATACGGCCATGAGCTACATATTTAGGTAACCCTGTATATGGGGTATTCCCTTTCAGCACATAATTATTCTGAACAACAATCCCATTCAAGACGACTGTTATCATCGCAGGAGATTCCAACTCATCATTTGTTCCAAAACGAGGAGCTTTCCAATATATATCATAAACTTGCCATTCATTCGTCTTTGTAAAAGCATTTGCTAAAGGAGCACTTTGCTTATAAACACTACCAACCCAGCCATTTACGTAAGTAGGATTATCCTCACAATCTAGGACCTGTACCTCATAACGACTTTGTAACATAATGCCACTATTTCCTTTCATTTGTAAAGTATTATCTTTACCTGGTATCGGGGTCTTAAACTCTATGTGTAATTGGCAATCACCAAAATACTCTTTTGTACGGATAGAGCCAGAACCGGGAACTACAACCATCGTTCCATCCTTTATAGCCCATTTTGCAGATCCACCATCCTTCCCAGCAGCTTCCCATTTTGTAAGATCTTTTCCATCAAACAGGATGATTGCATCAGAAGGAGCACTTGTTCCAACTCCAGGGGTTACTTTTGGAGGTACAGGATGATACCATTCTGTACTTTCCGGTTTCCACCGCTCTTGTTGCCTTTGTTGTTGATTACCTTGTTGAGCACTTACAAAGAACGCTCCACATAAAAAACTGATTAAAACAATTACTTTCTTCATATTAACATAGTATTAATTTAACGTTACTAGTCTTATCTCATTAAAGAACTTGTCGCAAATGTATCATTGATATTGAAAAACAAACCATTCAATCATATCAAAATTGTTACTTTTCGTATCAACACACCTATAAACCAACTAGAATTAGAAGAAATTGGAATCTGAAAATCAATATTGAGACTATATGAAAAAGAATGAAACTAATTTACAAAAGCAAAAATCAAAAAAGTTGATATCTTGCAAACGAAACATGGAAAACATCAACAGCTCATGAAGTTTCAAATTGTGCTATTATGCTTATTCTTCTTAGTAGAACTGAATGCAACCCCATTCTACTTTAAGTCCTATGACATGGAAGACGGATTAAGTAATAATCATGTCACATGTTGCGTACAAGACGACTATGGCTTTATGTGGTTTGGTACCAGAGATGGGCTCAATAGATTTGACAGCAAAAAATTCTATACATTCAAGAGCTACTCTTCAGAAAAAGGCTCTTTAATGAGCAGTTATATTCTTGACTTAGCGAAAAGTCCCACCGGACAAATTTGGGTAAGTACCAACCTTGGGCTACAAAAATATGACTATCAAACAGATTCCTTCACACTCATTGATTTCACCAAAGGAATCAACTGTTATTCACTACAATTTGACCAGCAAGGAAATCTCTGGATGATTCTTAATGGGTACTCACTCGTAAAATACAATGAAAGTCAAGGTATGCATCTTAATTATATGTATAAAGGAAGTGATCCTATTACCTCCTTTTATATAACTCCTCAAGACCAAATTTGGGCAACAACAGCGAATGGTAATGTCGTTTTTCTAGATGATGACAAAAATGAATTCATAGCCTTAGATATCAAGAATCTAGATAAAAATCATCCTATCGATGATATGACAGCAATATGGGCCTCTCCTTTAGATAATATATTATTAATTGGAACTAAAGATAATGGTATAAAACGAATCGATATACAGACAAAAACATATAAAGATATTTTACCTCAACAAAAAAAATCTCCACTTTATACTAGAAATATCATTCGTATGACAAAGGAGAAAGTATGGATTGGCACTTTTAATGGCATATATTTATATGATATTCAAAATGATACGATAATGTCTATCCAGCAAAATAAAAGTGACCTCTATTCATTATCCAGCAATGCTATCAAAGAACTCTACAAAGATCAAGAAGGAGGTATCTGGGTTTGTACTGATAATGGCGGTATCAGCTACTCTCCTCCTTATTCAAAATTCAAAAGGCACTATAATATTCCTGGACAAAGAACGCTCAATGGAGATATTATACACGATATTTGCATAGACAAAAATAATAATCTATGGATTGGCACAGAAGACGCTGGATTGAATAAGCTAAACATGAAGGACCATTCATATACATCTTTTAATGACATGAAAGGCCTTTCACAAAATTGTATACATGGATTAGCGTCTATAGATAATCACCTATGGATAGGGACACACGCTAATGGTATTGATTTAATGGATATCCGTACTGAGAAAATAATCAAACATTACACGATTTCCGTAAATCCTTATGCAAACAAAAACGACATCATCGTATACCTTTATAAACTCCAAAACAATGATTTGCTGGTAGCTACCGCTCTTGGTGTCTATCAATATAATTCTCAAAAAGACATTTTTGAGAAATTAAGCCAATTTCCTAATAATTGTAGGATACAAACTCTTTTTGAAGATCATGATGGAGTAATATGGGCTGGAACATCGAGTAAAGGACTATATTATTATAATCCTGCTACTTCCCAACACGGAGAATTTAAATTAGATACAGTAAATACAAGCCGAACAATAAACAATATTTATGAAGATCGTAAGAACAACTTATGGTTCGCAACTGGTGACGGAATCAAAATTTATGACCGTAGTACTCAACAAACGACCAAATACGATATGCAAGATGGCTTACCTAGCAATGTAATTTACCGTATTGAAGAAGATAAAAAAGGAAACATGTGGATCAGTACGGCTAACGGCCTCGCAAGACTCAACCCTAAAAACCATAAAATAAAAGTCTTCAAAAAAGAACATGGATTAACTTCAAATCAATTCAATTATAACTCTTCTTTAAAAACAGATAATGACAAATTATATTTTGGGACACTAAAGGGGATGATTAGCTTCCAACCTAATAGTATCCAAGAATTTTCCATTCAACCGAAAGTATATATATCACAGATTAATTATAATGATCCAGATCATAACTTCTTACACCAAGAGGCTATCACTTTTAAAAAAGGAATCACCTTAGAACATAATCAGTCCACATTCTACATCGACTACACATCATTAAGCTACCAAGCTCCCAACCTCACCCAATACGCCTATTGCATGGAAGGGTTAAGTTCCAAATGGTATCATGTGGTGGGCGAGAACCGGGTTTATTTCACAAAACTACCGCCCGGTAATTATACGTTCAAGGTGAAGGCGGCGAACCTGTCCGGTATTTGGAATGATGAGCCGGCGATGTTCCAGATTACGATCCTTCCCCCATGGTGGCTCTCTACCAAGGCGTTAATCCTATATGGGATTATCGCTATCGGATGCGTAGTGTTGCTGATCTTTATCATTTCCCGGCATAATAAGGCCAATATACAGCAGAAAATACAGGAGTTCGAGAATGAAAAGGAGAAGGAGCTTTATCAAGCTAAGATTGATTTCTTCATCAATATCGCTCATGAGATACGTACGCCCCTAACTTTAATTAAAAGTCCTCTGGAGAAAGTAACACGGGACATCAAGCTATCTCCCAGCGCAAAGAATTATCTGACGATTGTGGATAAAAACGCGAACCGGCTACTGGATCTGGTGAATCAACTACTGGATTTCAGGAAGACGGAAATCGAGGGATATAAACTAAACTTCATACATACGGACATCATCGCATTGATGCAAGAGACCTTTGAGCGTTTCCACGATACGGCGGAGCAGGAGGCATTGCAAATGATTATCGAGTGTAACGTGAAATCTTTCTACGCCTTTATCGATAAGGAGGCTTGCACGAAGATACTCAGCAACCTCCTATCGAACGCTATTAAATACGCAAGAAGCAAGATCATCGTCCGGTTCGAGACGCAAGATGGCGAGCGATTCACGATCGATATCATGAACGATGGAAAGCCCATCTCGGAGGAGATAAAAGAAAAGATCTTCGAGCCTTTCTACCGGGATGACTCCTCTATCCATAAATCCGGGACCGGGCTCGGACTACCCTTGGCCCGTTCTTTAGCGGAGATGCACGAGGGATCGTTGACGTTGGAGGAATCTCCGACTGGGCTTATCATCTTTAGATTACGTTTGCCGGTGAACCAACCGAACTCATTAAAACTAGAGGAAGAGAAAGCAGAGGTCCTGACCAACCCTGCCAGCGAGCGGAAATATGTCACCCAAGAATCCCGCCCGACGGTTCTCGTGGTGGAAGATAACACCGAAATGCTCCATTTCATCGGTCAAGAGATCAATGTCCATTACAATGTTGTCACCGCCGGTAATGGCGAGGAGGCGATTGCCCGTCTTCAGGAATATGGCATCCAATTAATCATCAGCGATATCATGATGCCTGTCATGGATGGTTTCACCTTATTGAAAAAGATAAAGACTAATCTGGAGTTCAGCCATATCCCGATCATCCTCCTGACGGCTAAGAACACCTTGCAATCTCGCATGGAAGGGCTTGAGCTGGGGGCGGACGCTTACATCGACAAACCTTTCTCCATGGATCTATTGCTTACCCAAGTGACGAACCTGCTGAACAACCGGAGCAATATGCGTGCCTATTATTTCAACTCGCCGATTGCCAATATCAAATCCATGGCTTACACGAAGGCGGACGAGAAGTTCTTGAAGAAACTGAACGATATCATCGACAGCCATATAAACGACGTGAACCTAGACGTGGACATGATAGCGGACTTGATGAATCTAAGCCGTCCGACCCTTTACCGTAAAATCAACGGCCTGTCGAACGTAACGCCCAACGAGTTGATCAAGATCAGCCGGCTAAAGAAAGCCGCCGAGTTGATCCTTCAAGGCGATATGAGGATTTACGAGATCGCCGAGGCGGTTGGTTTCAACTCGCAATCCTATTTCAGCCGGGCCTTCTCCAAGCAATTCAACATGAGCCCCTCGCAATACGCGAAAGAAAATAATATCGAATTGAAATAGCCCGCTAGGAAGAATAGGTCTGGAACCAACGAGTTACCTTCTCGCTATACGTCTTGGAGATCGGGATATCGGGTACTTTCTCGATCCCCAGCTCCAGATAAACACCCTCCTTCTCCCTGCGGATCACCTTCACTTGGTCGAAATTTACCATGAAAGAACGATGGCAACGGAGTACATTCGTATCAGCGAGGCTCTCCTCGATCGCCTTCAAGGAGTTGCGAAGCATAAACTTCATGAGCTGCCCCTTATTCAGATACCAGATACAAACGTAATTATCCGCCGATTCAAGGTACAGCAGGTTACTTCGCTTCACGGAAAGGCGCAACTCGTTCTTCTCGTCATAGAAAGAGAAAACGCTTTGCCGAACCGCCGCTTCCGTCTGGTTCTCCTCCAACAATCGCAATTGTCGCTCTTTCTCTTTATAAGAGAAATACAGGTGCAGCACGGAATAAGGGAGCAATAAAACCAGACTGGTATTCACCGCCGAATCGTTAAAAACTTCCATATATTCTCGTTCCGGATTCAGTACCAACGTATAAATCGTATAGAAAAGCGACATGAAGAATATCTCCAGCACGATCCAGATCGCATAGGTCCGGACCGTGATAGCATGCCGCTTCCCCCAATGGAACAGAATAATACGGCTCAAGACAACCACCAATACTCCCGTCAAGATAATCAAGCTGGAGAATACGAAGAACTTAAACTCCGAGACCTTGTACCAAGAGGTGGAGCTAAACGGCTTGTAGATGTTGATAAACACCAACGCAAACAAGGCCGTCCACAAAATCAGCCTCACGATATTCTGTTTACCGTATATGTAACTTGGTATTTTTTGATCCCACATTCCCATCTTTTTGCCTCTATTTTGGAACAAATGTAATCATTTTCCCAGACGAAATTCACCCCTCTATAAAAGATTTCACCCCTAAATAACACTTTATGTCCCCAACAAAGCCCGTTTAAACCATTTATTTTGAAGAGATGTTTTTCTATTGTTTGTTTGCAGTAAAAAATCAGAGGATTATGGATATTTCACTTCGTACTAAGCAACTGAACAGTCTTTTCTCTTATGACAAAAAGACTGAATTGGAAGAGAGCCATCTGGAGATCATCCCGTTTCGCTTCACCCAGACCCGTGGCGCCAGCGAGATCGACGAGTTCCAGAAGGGACTTACCCCCACCGGATTCTGTCCGATGACCGACGATCGTATCCAAGAGAACAAATCTTTCTCATATGCCATATTCACGCCCTCGGGACGTAAAAAGAATAATGAGGCGATTATCCTGTTGCATGGCCTGAACGAGCGGACTTGGGAAAAATACCTCACATGGGCGGAATACCTCACCCATACGACCGGTAAACCGGTCATCCTGTTCCCGATCGCTTTCCATATGAACCGTACCCCGGGATTATGGGCCAATCCCCGTGCGATCCTCCCTTGGGTAAGCAAACGCAAGGAGGAGATAGCGAACGTGACGAACTCCACCTTCGCCAACGTGGCCCTCAGCAGCCGGCTATCCCAAAACCCGTTACGCTTTTACGCCTCGGGCAGAGAATCCGTTTATAATATGTGGCAATTGGTTCATGAGATCAAGAACGGCGAGCATCCTTTGTTCAAGGAAGATACGTCCATCAACTTATTCGCTTATTCCATCGGCGCGTTACTCTCGCAGGTCTTGTTATTAGCGAATCCGGACAAGATGTTTACGGACACCCGTTTATTCATGTTTTGCGGTGGCTCCATCTTCAGTGAGATGGATGGCAACGCCCGTGATATCATGGACAAGGAGGCGTTCGCCAAGGTACGCCATTACTTCCGGCATGATTTCTTGGAGAACCGTACGCTTCCCACCTCGTTCAAGAATGATTTTCTGGAGCAAGCCTTTAAGGCCATGGTACGTGAGGATGTGTTACGAGATTACCGGGAGTCGTTCTTCCAACGGGCTTGCGATCGTATTCGGGCGATCTCATTGAAAAAAGATATCGTTATGCCTACTGGCGGGGTGATCAAGGCTTTAGGAAAAGCGTCCGGCAAGATATTGGAAGAGCTGGATTTCCCGTTCGCTTACTCCCATCAAATCCCCTTCCCGACACACTCCCGTATCGATCCGGGCCTGATCAACCAAGCCTTTCATTCCATATTCACGAGGGCGGCGGCGTTTCTCTAAAGAGATCACAAATTGTGACCTCAAACACTCATATTCTTTTTTAGTTCATGCAGGTACAATAAAAAATCGCTAAATAACTAATATTACGTTATTTAGCGATCATCCATCGTGGTCCCACTTGTACCTATTTTATGTTACTTATTGATACCTATTGATACTCCCTTTATTTCATCATTTGCTGATTTTCAATAGTTTATAAATTACAGCATGTATCAAGGAGTATCAATAGGTAACAAAAAGGTGGGCACAATGTGGGCACATTTCATGAGAAATAATACCTTTGCGAAAATAACAATAACGGGAAGCGGTTACATTTGTCGATCTTTTCTTTCCTTCGCTAAAACTCGTGCGAGAGAAGAAATAAGTTTAAAAAAAATTGTTTTGTTTTAGCGGCACCATCGACACCATCGACACCCGAAAGAATGAGTATAGGTATATGGCAGTGAATTTTTTTCTTCGAGGGAAGAGCGGTCTTTGCGCTATATTCGCAAGGATCCGCAGCAGGAAATACGGAATGGATATAAGAATCACGACCCGCTTGTATATTGACGCTTCCGCATGGGAGAAAGGACATCGTGATATAGAGTCATTAAAAAGATTCCGTATAAGGGAGAAGGCCACATTTGACAAGTTGGACAAAATAGAACGAACGTTGAATCTATTATTAGAAAACGGGACGATCAACAATGATATAGCCTCAGAGCGGATCAACGAAATTGTATATGCCGAGGAAATAGCGGAAGAGACGGAAAAAGAACGGATAAGAGCAGAGGAGGAAAAAGCCGCACGAATGATGGATCTTAACGCCTACATACAAAAATACATAGATGAAATGCGAAACGGGACAAGGAAAAACAACAAGGGAATGTTATATTCACCGGGTACGATAAAGAACAAGGTATCGTTCCAAAGCGAGTTCAATAAGTTCCAAGAATATACCGGCCATAGATATAACTATGATGATATAACCATGGATTTCTACAATGATTTCATAGATTTCTTCAATGATAAGGAGTATAGCCCAAATACCACCGGGAAACATATCAAGAGCCTAAAGGAGATCATGGCGGCGGCGTTCACAGAAGGATTACACGAGAATACGCAAAGCTCCATGAGATCATTCAAGATACTATCGGCCGATGCTGATACGGTTTACCTAACCCGGCAAGAGATCACGGCGATCGAGAATCTGGATCTATCGGGAGACAAGCACAAGGAGCTATCATTGTGCAGGGATGTCTTTCTTGTCGGGGTTTACACGGCGCAAAGATATAGCGATTACCACCGTATAAACAAGACGAACATAATAACGCTAGGGAATGGTATCAATGCGATAAAGCTCACCCAACAAAAAACAGGGGCGAAAGTGGTTATCCCATTAACCGGGAAACTGGACACACTACTAAAAAAATACAAGTACAACCTACCGAAGACATACTCTCAGATCATGAACGAGAGTATAAAGGTCATTTGTCGGATTGCCGGAATAACACAAAAGGTAGAACACACTAGCGCAAGGGGAGCGAGGATCATTACCGAGCGGATCGAGAAACACAAGCTCATTACCACTCACACCGCACGGCGCACGGGAGCTACGCTCATGTACATGGAAGGAATGGACACGTTAAGCGTGATGAAGATAACCGGCCACAAGACGGAAAAAGAGTTCAAGAAATATATTCGTGTCGGCGAGGAGGAGAACGCACTATTGGTGTCTACGTCTAAATTTTTCGGATAAAAGTTGTACAAGGAAATATATTCATCTATATTTGTGAACATGAGAGAAGAACGGAAAAAGACGATATTATCCGAGACGGGGAAATTCCTTGTCGATATAGCCAAGCTGGTGTTTGGTGGGGTCATTCTCGCGGGCATCATGAAGTATGAGAGCGTGAACTCAACATTGTTGTATGGTATCGGTGGTATGGCTGTCGTTATCTGTTTCGTATCAGGACTTATATTATTAACGCTATCAAAAAAATAAAAGCATGGGACTAATCATATTTTTGTCAATAGTCGGGATCATAGCCTTGTGTATAGGGGTATGGGGTATGGTGCAGCTTCATAATGAAACGAAGGTGTCTCATTGATACGATGGGATTCTTTATAAAAAAGGTCGTGTCTAGTAGGTTAGGCATGACTTTTTTATTTTTAGTTCTTTTTACAATTCCGCATTAAATACATAATTATCAGCTTATTACACAATACCATTTCCGCAAAAATAACCAATTAGCATTATTTAACTGATTACGCATTTATACATAACAACATAATATACAACCAATTAACCATCATGTAATTTACGATTACCAAACAAATCACTTTTTTCTATTCGCTATGTCTGAAATATGCCTATCTTTGCGGTGCGACATTTCATATACAGGTACTACAAGCAAGTAGGCCAATAGATAGTAGAAAGCATTTGCAGTTCTATCATAATCCGTTATATATATCTATGATGTATATGGAGTGTCGCAACTTTGGATTATATAGGACTGCTTTTTTGTTTAATTCATCTAACAGCGACATTCCAGATGAAACAATCAATCCAAGCCACCGGTACACCCGTACCCGTGTCCGTAAGAGCCGGAAAGATCTTCTCGTGGCGCACTATCGCCAAGTTATTAACCGTATTGTCATTCGGCTTGCTCGAGTGCGATAACAGGAACGACGTTATCGGTTACGTCAAGGTGCTAATCTTATTGATGTCCGCATTCGTTTTGGCCGGGCTGGAAGGAGGTGCGCTATGAGCAATATAGGGCTATCCTACGATTTCAAGGAGGTAGACAATATGTTACATAACAAGTCTTTGAGTGAATTGAAAGAGGGCTTATTCTATCTTCTCTTAAATTATGCCAAATTGATAGAGGATAAAAATATCCATGAATTTATAGCGGACATATCAACATTAAGGTTTGTTTTCGACATGCTTGCGTCTATCAAGCCTATAGAGACGGAAGGAGGTGAGAAATGATACAGTAAAGAGTCGCATATTTTTCCAGAGAAAGAGTGTTTTCAAATTACTTAATAAATCCATATTTTAATAACTACAAGCAAAATGAAAGATTCGATAGAAGAGATCGTCGTTAAATCCGGCGATAAAGAGATAAAGATAAACGATGTTTCCGCTTTAAAGATCGGCAGCTTTACCATGACGCCGGAAATGATCGAGGAGTTAAAAATCGTGTCTCAATATAAGTACTCATGTGATATAAACAACATGATGGATCACTTGATACTTAATAGTTTCGAGAATGATGATGACGCAAAAGACACGCTAAACAAAATAAGAGCGATGTTTTGTATCAGGGACTTTTTGAGGAGTATCGAGAAAGAGGGCATCGACATATACAACAATAACCACATAATACACTGACAAACAATTTAATACATTCATGTATTACATCAATTCGGTATATACATAAATGGCAATGAAGCCATTTGTATAAAATGTTTTATTTATGAAAATAGAGGAACATATTCTTTTCACAAGGACAGAGTTAAATGCGATGATTGACGCTCGTGTAAATCTGAGGCTGGAAGAGAAGTTGAAAGAGATGATCGAATTATGTAATCCGAAGTTCTGTACGGTCACGGACATTTGTAGGGAATATCATGTTTCCAAGCAAACGGTTCATAGATGGGCGAAGACAGGGACCATCGTCCCCCGCAAAATCGGGGGGCGTACCCTATTCCTTAGTGAGGAGGTGGAGAAAGCCTTATGCGATAAACCGAGGTTGATAAAAGCTAAAAGGAAACAAGGAGGAAAACCATGAGAACCGACTTTTCTAAATTCGACAAGCCGGAAGAAAGGCCGAAGGACGCACGAGCGATCATGGCCGAATTACGGGATCTAGTACTAAGGGTAGATTTTGTCTCTTTAGTACATCCGGAGGCCGGGAGCATAAAAGAGCGTATGGGATCCGTAACGGACGATGCGGAAAGGGACACATTAAAAAAGAGGCTCGCAAAGCTGAAAGTCACGGAGCGGCAGAAATATGTCGTTATCGTCGATGAGCTTCTACGACTGGCCGAGGCCAACAACTACGGGCTGGCCAAGAACGGTGCGTTCGTCTACCTTTATAATGGGCGCTATTGGGAAGAGATCGAAAAAGACCTATTGACCGATTACCTTGGTGAGATAGCCGAGCGGATGGGAGTGAAAAGATATGACGCCCGGCAGTTCCAAGTGAAAGAGAACCTGATGAAACAGTTCCTTTACAGCAGTTTTCAGTCATTACCGGATCCGGGGGATGGAATAAAGATAAACCTAATGAACGGCACTTACGTTATCGGGGAGAAAATAGAGTTGAGAGAGCACAGGCGGGAAGACTTCTTGAAATACCAACTACCGTTCAAATACGATCCTATGGCCGTTTGCCCGTTATTTCATAAATACCTAAATACCGTATTACCGGACAAGACGGCGCAAGATGTTATGGCTGAATATCTAGGCTATTGCTTCACGAGGGGGCTAAAGCTGGAGAAGGTGCTGGTATTGTACGGCTCCGGAGGTAACGGGAAGGGGGTATTCTTCGAGATCGTATGCGCCTTATTGGGGAATAAGAACGTTAGCAATTATTTCTTGAACCTCTTATGCGATGATAACGGTTATTACCGGGCGAAGCTATGTAACAAGATCGTGAATTACAGCCCCGAGAAAGGAACGGACTTTGGAGGCGAGATATTCAAGTCGCTTTGCAGCGGTGAGCCGGTACCGGCACGATTACCATACGGCGAGCCGTTCGAGATAACGGATTACGCCAAGTTGATCCTAAACGCGAACTCACTACCGGTGCCACAGGAACAAAACGAGGCTTACTTTAGGCGTTTCCTTATTGTTCCATTCAGCAAGACAATACCACAGGAAGAACGAGACCCCGATTTACCAAACAGGATCATACGCAATGAGTTATCGGGGATATTCAACTGGGTACTGGAGGGGTTGGACAGGATAATAACAAACCGGAGATTCTCCAATTGCGTTACCGCTAACGAGGCGTTGGAGGCGTATAAGATAGAGAGCGACAGTGTGACATGCTTCATCAAGGAAGAGGGATATATATCCAGCCTTGATTACCGCACGGAGCTAAAGACATTCTACAATGATTATCGATCGTTCTGCATGGATAACGGGTATAAGCCATGCTCCAACCGTGTATTCAGTAAACGAGTCGAAAACAACGGGATCACGTTAATAAGATCCCATGGATCGAGATATGTGTATGTAGACAGGAAACAGGAGGGAATGATATGAGCGGGATATTCGATATTAAGGTTAGCTTTTATTCCGGCGTGACATGCGTAAATCCTACGGATGTCGTTCTACGGGATATGTTGTTCGGCAACGAATATAGGGAGAATGTCTTATACGCGAGGCTACTAAAAGCGAACAAGGGAGACGAGGCTTATAAAGCGGCCAAGATGCGATTGCCACTTTTCACCCCATCCGGGATGTTCTCCAGCTCAAAGGCGGATAGCCTTATACGACATAGCGGTTTCATCTGTATCGATATAGACGGCAAGGACAATCCCGATCTTGACGATTTCGACGAGGTGAAGGAGCTTATATCGCAAGTGCCTTACATAGCCTATTGCGGACGCTCAGTCGGTGGACATGGTTATTTCGCCCTTATAAGAATATCCGATCCCTCTCAGCACCAACGACACTTCAATTCGCTTAAAGAGGATTTCGCCCGGTGCGGGTTGGTGATCGATAAGGCATGCAAGGACGTAAGCCGCAAGAGGTTCGTTTCCTTCGACTCATCGCCATACGTAAACGAATGCGCACTAATCTATAAACGATTAACGAATGAGAGACAACAACCTATGCCAAAGATCCAACAACTATCCGGAACCGGGAGAAGCAAGGATGTATCGGATTTAGTGGAAGCTATCAAGCGAACCGGCACGGATATAACAGGGGGGTATGACCAATGGTTCCGTATCGGATGTGCGTTGGCTACCGAGTTCGGGGAGAGTGGAAGGAACTTGTTCCACGCTATCAGCGAACAAGGGGTTAGCTACAATTACCGGCAATGTGACAGTAAATATTCTGACTGTTTAAGAGCCGGGGGGAATATAGGGATTGGCACTTTATTTTATTACGCTAAAAATTATGGATTATGAGAAAAGACAGAGAGATAGGAAGATTGGATATGATTTCGGCAAGGATAAGACCGGACGAGACTTTATTCTTGGAAGAAATGAGCGAGGCTTTTAAGATAAGCAAAGGAGAGGTTATAAGAGCGGCCTTAATGATCGCACGGCGGCTATTGCAAGACGAGGAGACCGGGAAGATCAACAAGGAGATATGGGATCGATTCAATGATACCCCCCCCCCTTATGATTTTTTAGAGGCGGGAAGTGTTGAAACCACGTCCCAAACAACTTCACACGCACAGTGATTTTCAGATTTTCAAAATGGTAATAAAAAAATAAGATAATGGCAAAGAAATATATATTCAAGATTCCGGACTGGGTACAGCCGGGTACCAAAAACTTTATAAAGGCGGTGATTAAGAGCATAACCCCACGACCGGAAGATGAGGGGCTTTTGATGAGTCTTTGCGCCAACTACGACACCATGCTGCAAGCTCGTGACACGATAGCGAGAGAAGGCGTTTGTATAAAGTGCGGAGACAAGACGGTAAGACATCCGGCAACGGCAGTTCTAAAGCAGTCCAGCGATCTTGTCGTAACGATCTGCAAAAGCTTTAGAATAACAAGGAAGGAATCACCGAAAGACCTAGAAAGAGAATTGTCCCCGATAGAACAATACTTCAAAGAAGAGGGTATTTTAAATCATTGACAACAAGCAAATTGACAGCAAAACGTATATATCTACACAAAATGTAATACACCGATTCGGTATATATATAGAAAACTTTTAAACATAGAATTTATGAACGCAAGAGATTACATTTGTAGAAATTACCTTAAACTGGCGATGCTAGCAAAGGAAGCGGTAAGCGAGAATCGGATATTCTTGGTAAAAGGGGATCAATTGTTACAACAAGCAATTGACTTGATGGAACGGGATTATAAAGGCGAAAATCCGGCCATGGCTTTTAATAAAGCGATAGGCCGTCTAGTGAATCATTATCAAAACATAGAGAAAGGCATTTAATATGGGAAAGATAGAAAAATGGAATGATCCAAAAAGGGATATAAAGGAAATCATGATGCGATCGGAATCCGGAAGACGGCTTTTAGAGCTGGAAAAACGATCGTTCGAACAAGATTTTATGAATAGAATCGAACAAAAAGAGGATAAAAATGAGCGAAAAGAACCTTCGAAAAGGTCAAGTTTTAAATATACTCCGCAAAGTTTTTGCGCTATCCTAGCGGATCTTACCCGTTGCGAGGGGTTTAGCGACCCTAACACCCGGTTTATATCAAACGATGCGGAACAAATATTGGTACGTTCCGGTGTACCCACATCTGCGGCCGGATTTTTCCTACCTCTGTCGGATGAGACTAGAGCGATAACCGCACAAAACGCACCGCTTGGAACATTCATAGCCTCTTTCAATCGGGCGTTAAACGATCACCTCATATTATCCAAGTTAGGCATTACTCAATTACCGAATTTAGTAGGGGCAAGCCGGGTATGCGAATATTCAGGATCTACGGCTAAATGGGCAGGAGACACGGACAGTGCGCAAAACGGGAAAGGAACGTTCAATAAGGTTGAGCTTACCCCGCACAGGTTAACCGCATATCTTAACGTTAGCCGATTAGAGTTGGCGCAAAACATTGGTATCGCCTCTTTCTTGGCCGACGACCTAGCGCAAGGCGTAGCAGAAGCTATAGAATATGCGGTATTCGGGGACGAGGCTCATTCGGACAACAAGCCGGACGGTTTCTTTACGGGGAAGGATATAACGCAGATGGAGGCTACCTACACTAACATTCTTTCTATAGAGGGTGCCGTAAGGAATAACGGCATGCCTATGAATTGGGCCATGAATGGAGATTGCGAGAGGCGATTAAAAACAACGCAACGCAACGGGTCTTCGATCGTGACCGGGGGACTTTGCAGCGACCGCCCTTATTTTGTGTCCGACATGATCCCAAGGATAACCACGGGAGAAGGTTCAGCGGAGAAGACAGGCGACGGCATTATTTACGGTCGTTGGTCTGATTTCATTCTAGCTTCATGGGGTGCGTTAGAGATTATATATAATCCATACACGCAAGCCATTAACGGACAAGCAACTTTTATCGTTAACTTTTATACGGATTGGACATGGGTAGAAAAATCATTCAAGACGGCAGCGGTAAAAGGCGTATAATTGTCTTCCGTGTATCGGAAAGCGATTATACACGCCTTAAAACAATCGCAAATAAATATCGATCCAGCGTGAGCAACACGGCTAGGCAACTTTTGGGGATCTCAATGGAGAAACTAGAATAAAGAATCAAATGTTGTTGCTTTTTACATAGATCTGTTTTTACCGGATGCTTTAAGCATTCGGTTTTTTTTATGTCTTATTTTATATTCCCAGTGTCGATGGTGCCGATGGTGTCGCTATACTCATTCTTTCGGGTGTCGATGGTGTCGATGGTGCCGCTAAAACAAAACAATTTTTTTTAAACTTATTTCTTCTCTCGCACGAGTTTTAGCGAAGGAAAATACAATAAGCTCTTTAGAAGGGACAATAAAAGGTGGGCACAATGTGGGCACATTTCGCACATATCAAGCAAAATAAAAATCGCTAAACAGCTGATATTACGTTGTTTAGCGATCATCCATCGTGGTCCCACTTGGGCTTGAACCAAGGACTCCCTGATTATGAGTCAGGTGCTCTAACCAACTGAGCTATAGGACCTGTTCAGAGCTAGGCTCTGAAATCGGGTGCAATATTACGATTTATTATCGAGATATGCAAATGTTAAAGGGAAAAACTTATTTTTCCGCGCTTTCTTCTCCGGCGAACTCCATCAAGTATGCTTTGATGAAATCGTCGATCTTTCCATCCATCACACCGTTCACGTCGGAAGTCTGGTAGTTCGTACGATGGTCTTTTACGCGACGGTCATCGAATACGTAACTACGGATCTGCGAACCCCACTCGATCTTTTTCTTTCCGGCCTCCACCTTGGCCTGCTCGGCCATACGATGCTGCAACTCCTTATCGTAAAGGATGGAACGCAATTGAC
This sequence comes from Parabacteroides sp. AF21-43, assembly GCF_003635435.1. Taxonomy (NCBI): domain Bacteria; kingdom Pseudomonadati; phylum Bacteroidota; class Bacteroidia; order Bacteroidales; family Tannerellaceae; genus Parabacteroides; species Parabacteroides sp. AF21-43. Next base: position 34,217 of record NZ_QTMG01000010.1, read on the forward strand.
GCATAGCGTTCTCACGGTTCTTGGGTTGGTCGCGAGTCTCGGTATTCTCGATCAAGATCTCTTCTTCCTCGCCTGTATACGGGTCCTTGAACTGATAACGCAAGCGAACTCCGGATTCCACCTTGTTCACGTTCTGTCCTCCGGCGCCGCCCGAACGGAACGTATCCCAAGAGATAGCCGCCGCCTCTACCTTTACCTCGATCGTATCATCCACCAACGGGGTGACGAATACGGAGGCGAAAGAGGTCATTCGTTTACCTTGGGCGTTGTAAGGAGATACACGTACCAAACGATGCACGCCATTCTCGCTCTTTAGATAGCCATAGGCATAATCGCCCTCAATATTGAAGGTCACGGTCTTGATACCGGCCTCATCCCCTTCCTGATAGTTGGCGATAGAGATCTTATAACCGTTATTCTCAGCCCAACGCTGATACATACGCATCAACATGGAAGCCCAATCTTGGCTCTCGGTACCACCGGCACCCGAGTTGATCTTGAGCACGCAGCTCATTTGATCGGCCTCGTCACGAAGCATATTGCGGAACTCCAAGTCTTCCAGTAAATGAAGGGCCTTCTTATAAGCCGCGTCCACCTCTTCCTCGGTGATAATCTCTTCCTTTACATATTCGTAAGCCAACTCTAGCTCCTCAGCCGCCGCATGTACCTCACTGTAAAGCTCGATCCATTTCTTTAGCTCCTTTACTTTCTTCATCTGGACTTCCGCGCGTTTGGCGTCTTCCCAGAAACCGGGGTCTTGCGTACGTAGCTCCTCCTCTTCTAACTGAATGGTCTTGCTATCGATGTCAAAGATACCCCCTCAGCGCCTTATCGCGCTCCAACACGTCATGTAGTTGGTCTGATGTGATCATATGTTCTTTTCTTTTTTAAATTTACCGCGAAGATAAGAAATAGTTGATAGCCGACAAACTCGTTATTCCTCGTACATCGCCTCTATCTCGGTAGCGTACTTCTGCAATACGACCGGACGTCGCAACTTTAGCGTATCCGTCAGCTCGCATCCCATCATGAAGGGTTCCGGCAACAAGGTAAAGCGCTTGATCTTCTCGTAAGAAGCCAAGTTCTTCTGGTGCTCCTCTACCCTAGCCTCGATGAAACGAATGATATCCTTGTTCTTCACCAACTCCTCCCGGCTCTCGAACGAGATGCCTTTTTCCCCGGCATACTTCTCCAACAATGGATAAGCCGGCACGATCAAGGCGCTCACGAACTTACGTTGATCGCCGATAACAGCGATTTGCTCGATATAATTATCACCGCTCATCACCATCTCGATCGCTTGCGGGGCGATATATTTTCCGTTTGAAGTCTTATACAAATCCTTGATTCGTTCCGTAAAGAATAACGTATTACCCTCCAAACGACCAGCGTCGCCGGTACGGAAGAAACCATCTTCGGTGAAAGCCCTCTTCGTCTCTTCCGGTTTATTATAATATCCGGACATCACGGTCTTGCCTTTCACCAAGATCTCGTTATTCCTCGGATCTATTTTCACTTGAACTCCCGGCATTACCTCACCAATAGAACCAAACTGGAATCCGATCTCCGGATAGAAACAAACCGTAGCCGTCGTCTCGCTCAGTCCATAGCCATAAGCGATCGGGATATTCACGGACTGCAAGAACTCATTAATCGTATCCGATAACGGAGCGCCCGCCACCGGGAAAAACCGTCCACGCTCAATACCCAATACCTTCTTCAATAAGGTAAAAACCGTTTTATTGTAAAATTGGAACTTCAACTTCAGACTACACGGGGCCGGAATACCTTTATTCTTATACTCCAGATTATACCTTCGCCCAGTCTCGATAGCATCCAAGAAAATCTTCTTCATGGCCGGAGAGGCGGAGTTGATCTTCTCGTGTACGCCCGCATACACCTTCTCCCAGAAACGAGGCACATTGCACATCAAAGTAGGATGAACCTCCGGCAATGTCTTCTGGATCATTTTCGGGTCTTGGTTGATAGCGATCGTAACCCCTTTATGGAGACAATAATAGCACCAAGCTTTCTCGAAGATATGAGTCATTGGCAAGAAACTCATGGATAGATCCTTGTCGGTTACCAGAGGCAGACGGACATCATGTATCCGCATCGCCTCCAGATAGCAAGAATGAGGAAGCATTACGCCTTTCGACTCACCTGTCGTACCGGACGTATATATAATGGTAGCCAGATCCTCCGGAACGGCTTCCGTCATACGTATTTTCACCGTGCTCTCCGCATGCGCGTTATCCCCCAAGCGCAAGAAATCATCAAAATAAATGGACGTCTTATCTTCCGGATTCATCTTGACCGCCGGATCAAAGACAACCAGACGCTCCAGATACTTAGAGTCCTTCTGTACCTTGAAAGCGTTATTATACTGCAATTGCTCACCCACGAACAACGTGCGGATCTTAGCGTCATTGATGATGTACTCGATTTGTCCCGGAGAATTCGTCGCGTACATCGGGATGGAAACCACCCGGTTACCATACGCACCGAAGTCCGTATATAAACACTGAGGCATATTCTGGGAATAAACCCCGATATTCTCTTGTACCTTTATCCCGAACTCAGCCATCGCCTTGGCCGTAAGCATAACTTTATCGGAAAACTCCCTCCAAGAAATCTTCAACCATTTCCCCGTAGCGTTATCTCTATGTTTCAACGCTGTACGGTTCCCATATTTCTCTGCCTGACGGTGTATTAACTCGGCGAAATGATAATAAATCATAATTCCTTATTTTGAATTGATACCGCGAAAGTACGCTTTTCTCTTCTAAAAGACATGACATCAGTCCTTTTTTTACACATAATTGCTCTTTTTGTGCAAGTATTCGGTTAAATAATAATAATTCATAGTAGCATGTATTGCATAGTACATATGTAATACATACATTTGTAGCATAAAATTAAAAGAGATGAATGCAGAGAACGTAAAATCACAAATGAGGAAAGGGACGTTGGAATATTGCATCCTCCTGCTTCTCAAAAAGGAACCCGCTTACACCTCTGATATCATTCAGAAGTTACAAGAAGCGAAGTTGATCGTTGTGGAAGGCACTTTATATCCTCTTTTAACCCGACTAAAAAATAGCGAGCTATTAAGTTATCAGTGGATAGAATCTACGCAAGGACCGCCACGCAAGTATTACCAACTGACCGAGAAAGGAGAACTATTCCTCGGCGAGCTGGAGGCTTCATGGCAGGAACTAAATGATACAATAAACCACATCAGAAACAATTAAAACGAAAGAGTGATGAAGAAGACACTTACTGTTAATCTGGGAGGCACAGTTTTCCACATTGACGAAGACGCATACCAATTATTAGACAAATATCTGTCTAACCTGCGCATCCACTTCCGCAAAGAAGAGGGTTCGGATGAGATCATGGATGATTTCGAGATGCGTATCTCGGAACTTCTTAACGAGCGTGTCCGCTTAGGCTACGAGGTCATCACGATCGAGCAGGTAGAGGAAGTGATCAAACGGATGGGTAAGCCGGAAGAGATTTTCGAGGAGGAAGAGAAAAGCACCGACCACGAGGATAATTACCGGGCACAACAACAGGAGACTCATACCCAGACGACCAAGAAACGCTTGATGCGTGACCCGGATAACCGTATTCTGGGAGGTGTCGCCGGAGGTTTCGCCGCCTACATGGATTGGGACCCGACTGCCGTACGTATCGTGCTTTTCCTTCTGATGTTCTTCTATGGAATCACGGTTCCGCTTTACTTTTTGTTGTGGATCATCGTACCGATGGCACGTACGGCGACCGAGAAACTCGAGATGCGCGGACAAAGCGTGACGGTGGAGAATATCGGAAAGACCGTGACAGATGGATTCGAGAAAGTCAGCAATAACGTGAACGACTTTATCAGCTCGGATAAGCCGAGGAACTTCTTCCAAAAGCTGGCGGATGTTTTCGTTCTGGTCATCGGGTTCATCCTGAAGTTTTTCATCATATTGGCCGGAATCTTCCTGTTGCCACCGCTAGTACTAGTCGTATTCATTCTGGTAGTCGTAACATTCGCGTTGCTCATGGGTGGGGCCGGACTCATCTATAACCTCTCTCCGTTCGGAGCGGACTTGATAAACGGAGCACCGTTGTCAATGGCAATCATGGGATGCATAGGGACAATCTTATTCATCGGTATCCCCATATTCTCCTTGATATACGCTATTTGCAGCCAATTATTCAAGGTACGCCCCTTACCGACGCAAGCAAGATGGATATTATTAGCCTTATGGCTTATCTCCTTTATATTATGTGGTGTATATATCCATCAATCCGGTATGCTATATGACTGGCATAATTATTGGAACGGTGTACACGATTGGAACAGGAATGCCGTTTGGCTCCCTTAACCTTATCCGAAGGCGTAAAATGAAGATATAGATTTAGTAGTTTATAATGTTTATTGTGTGTTTAAAAAAAGAAGGCCGCTCTGTCACAGAGGGGCCTTTCTTCTAAGGTTAACAAATTTATGAGTAAAAACCACTAATGAATCATATTAATGATTTGCTGTCCCCTTTGCATGATATTGTCACGCATAAAACAGCGGGTACAAATATAACCAATTTTTTATAATTAAAAAATTATATTCAATTATTTGAATTCTTTTCTAATCTTAGCGGCGATCTCGGCCAATTCTTCTTGGCTTACAGCCAATTTCTTCCCGCCGAAATACATATCGGACTCCTTCGTGATAGGAATCAAATGGATATGCGCATGGGGCACTTCCAAGCCCATGACAGCCAACCCTACACGCTTACACTCGATAGCGGTCTCTTGGGCACGAGCTACCCGTTTAGCGAAAGCTACCATCCGTCCCAGCATCGGATCATCGATATCAAAGATATAATCGACCTCCTTCTTGGGAATTACCAAGGTATGCCCCAAGGCTACCGGATTGATATCGAGGAAAGCAAAAAACTCATCGTCTTCCGCAACCTTGTGGCTAGGGATCTCACCCGCCACGATTCTACTGAAAATAGTTGCCATACGTCTTTCTGTTTTTAAATTGAAATATCCATAATCTCAAACGTCATCAAGCCGGAAGGTACACGGATCTCAACGACATCCCCTACCTTCTTTCCCATCAAACCTTGGGCGATCGGCGTGCTTACGGAGATCTTTCCTTCTTTTAGGTTAGCCTCCGAATCCGATACCAACGTGTAGGTCATGACAGCGTTATTCTTCGTATTCTTAATTTTCACCTTGTTCAAAATCTGAACCTCATCTGTTTTCACACGACTCTCATCGATCAGACGGGCGTTTGAGATCAAACCTTTTAACTGCGCAAGCTTAGCCTCCATGATACCTTGAGCCTCTTTGGCGGCATCGTACTCAGCGTTCTCAGATAAGTCACCCTTATCCCTCGCCTCAGCGATCTGGGCTGATATTTCAGGGCGCTTCACGGTCTCCAAATAGTTGATTTCAGCTAAAATCTTATCGTAGCCGTCCTTTGTCATATAACTAACAGCCATATTAAATCCTCCTTATTCTTTATATTAATATTGATTGATTATCGCATAATAAAAAAGAATCCCGACCAAGTCATATGGCCGGAACTCCCCTTTTTTATCATTTCAAGACTCCGCAAAGTTAGGTTATCTTTCTAAGATGAACAAGTTTACGAAAGTGCTTTATAACATATAAATCTGATGATTAAATCATGAACATTTTACAATACGGACTTGATGTCAGCCTCAAGTTTCTTCACGTCGTCCACCCGTTTAACCAAGTTTCCCTTGCGATCCAAGATAAAGATCGCCGGAAGCTGTTTCACGTTATACAACGCCGCGGTCTGAGAGTAAACAGACTGTGGATCACGCACGCAAGTCCAAGGTAAATTAGAAGCGGCGTTCTTCCAGAAGTGGACATCATTATCCAAAGAGATCTGGTAAATCTCCAAGCCCTTATCGTGGTACCTCGTATATAAATCGCCAAATTCCATATTCAAGGCAGGAGACCATTCGGACATATAGGCCGTGAAGTTGATCAACACCACCTTACCTGTAGCGACAGAAGACAATTTCGTGTTTTCCCCATGTACATCCGGCAACTCGATATCCAAGAAACTAACCTCTTTCTTCTCCACCTTATCCAAGTCCATCGGGCGCTGGCTACGAATCACCTTTATCGATTGAAGAGCCAAGTTATACAGATGCTTAGCACGAGGGCTTTCCGGATAATAGTGATCGAAGCTGGTGGCTACGGCACCATAAGCCTTCGAGTCGTTCTTGTCATACAAATCGAAGAACAGCAAGCCGTCGATTTGCTGGAACAAGGCAAAGTAAGCGGCAGCGGACATCGGGGCGGAATAAATATACTTACGAGCCACGTCCTTATAAGCCTCGGCGGCCTCGAGCACCTGACGGGAATATACGGAATCCGCCAACAGACCGGACTCAGACTCTTTCCGTAAACGATGGATCGCTTGGTTCGCGTCTAATTGAGCCAAGGTAATATTCTTGATCGCCTTGCAATTCTCTGAGCCCTCCACGCTATAAGAAGTAGCGAAAGTCCCGGCATCGGCCACGAACGAGATCGTCTCCGTAGAATCTACCGAGAAGTTGATCAATTGGTTATTCAGACGCAAGCGATAAAAATCCGGGAATGCCGGACGAGGCTTCGTAAAGCTGAATTTACCGGCCGCCGTCAGTTTTACGGAGTCCATCAACTCTACCGTCGACACACCTACATTCTCCAGATACATCATCTGGCCATCAGCGCCGGACACTACACCTTCCACCGTAAAATCAGAATTCTTCTTACAAGCCGTGAACAAAAGCAACATAACACACAGCACAGCTAGTAAATTCGTAGATATTTGTTTCATTATTCCAGTTTGTCTATATTACTAATCCGGTGCAAATATACATTATTTTACAATTGTGGCACTATTATTCCGTATTTCTTCAAGGCTTTTTTCAAAAAAAGTATTTCAAGACTGTTATTTCTTTTCATTTTCATGCAATTACAGGTAAACTTTCATTACATTTGCACCAATTTTTGACAGATAGAAAAATAAGAAAAAAGATTATGCTTAATCCAATTAACAAGACGATCGAGTTAGGTGATGGAAGAACCATTACCATCGAAACCGGGAAATTGGCCAAACAGGCGGACGGAGCGGTTACCGTTCGTATGAACAACACCGTGTTGCTCGCCACTGTTTGTGCCGCTAAAGATGCGAACCCGGGTGTTGACTTCATGCCGTTGCAAGTAGAATACAAAGAGAAATACTCCGCTTTTGGACGTTTCCCCGGAGGTTTTACAAAAAGAGAAGGAAAAGCTTCTGATTATGAAATCCTCACATCTCGTTTAGTAGACCGTGCGTTGCGTCCTCTTTTCCCGGACAACTACCACGCTGAGGTATATGTAAATATTATATTGTTCTCCGCGGATGGCGAAGATTTGCCGGACGCATTAGCAGGTTTGGCCGCTTCCGCCGCTTTGGCAGTTTCTGATATTCCTTTTAACGGACCGATCTCTGAGGTTCGCGTAGCTCGTACGGATGGAAAATACATCGTCAACCCAACTTCCGCGGAATTGGAGAAAGCTGATATCGACATCATGGTTGCCGCTACCATAGACAACATCATGATGGTTGAGGGTGAGATGAACGAGGTTCAGGAATCTGAGATGCTTGAGGCTATCAAGGTCGCTCACGAGGCTATCAAGGTACAATGCAAGGCTCAATTGGAATTATCCGAGGCTTGCGGCAAATTGGTAAAACGCGAATATTGCCACGAGGTAAACGATGACGAGTTGCGCAAGGACGTACACGACAAATGTTACGCCAAGGCTTACGCCGTAGCCACATCCGGTAGCGGCAAGCACGAACGCAGCGAGGCATTCGAGAAAATCGTAGAGGAATACAAGGCTCAATTCTCCGAGGAGGAGTTGACGGACGAGAAACTGGAAATGATCGGTCGCTACTATCACGATGTAGAGAAAGAGGCTATGCGCCGTGCCATCCTTGATGAGGGCAAGCGTTTGGACGGTCGTAAGACTACCGAGATCCGTCCGATCTGGATCGAGACAGATTGCCTGCCGGGTCCTCACGGTTCCGCTATCTTTACACGTGGAGAGACTCAGTCTTTATCTACGGTAACTTTAGGTACGAAGTCTGATGAGAAAATGATAGACGACGTATTGAACCATGGATACGAGCGTTTCCTTTTACATTATAACTTCCCCCCGTTCTCCACAGGCGAGGCCAAAGCAACACGTGGTGTAGGCCGTCGTGAGATCGGACACGGTAACTTGGCTCACCGTGCGCTGAAACGTATGATCCCGGACAACTATCCGTATGTAGTACGTGTAATCTCCGATATCTTGGAGTCTAACGGTTCTTCTTCTATGGCTACGGTTTGCGCCGGTACCTTGGCGTTGAGAGACGCAGGTGTTCCGATGAAGAAACCGGTATCCGGTATCGCTATGGGATTGATCTCCGAGAACAAGGGTACGAACTACGCCATCTTGTCTGATATCTTAGGCGACGAGGATCACTTGGGTGATATGGACTTCAAGGTAACGGGTACGAAAGACGGTATCACGGCTACCCAGATGGATATCAAGGTAGACGGTTTGTCTTACGAGATCCTTGAGAATGCTTTGGCTCAAGCGAAAGAGGGTCGTATGCATATCTTGGGCAAGATATTGGAGGCTCAACCGGAAGCTCGCGAGGATTTGAAACCTCATGCACCTCGTATCGAGACGATGATTATCGGTAAAGAATTCATCGGTGCGGTAATCGGCCCGGGCGGTAAGATCATCCAAGGTATCCAAGAGAAGACGGGAGCTACGGTATCTATCGATGAGGTAGACGGCGTAGGAAAGATCGAGATCTCCGGCACGAATAAGGCTACGATCGACGCGGCTGTCAAGGCGATCAAAGGTATCGTGGCTGTTCCTGAGATCGGAGAGGTTTATGAAGGAAAGATTTCCTCTATCATGCCTTATGGTGCGTTCGTTGAGTTCATGCCGGGCAAGGATGGTTTGCTTCACATTTCCGAGATCGACTGGAAACGTCTGGAGACCGTTGAGCAAGCCGGCTTGAAGGAAGGCGATACGGTTTCTGTCAAGTTGGTTGATATCGATCCGAAGACAGGCAAGTTCAAACTTTCCCGCAAGGTATTGCTTCCGAAACCGGAAGGTTACGAGGAACGTCCACCAAGACCAGAAAGAGGTGAGCGTGGACCTCGTCCAGACCGTGGAGACCGTGGTCCTCGTCAAGATCGTGGTGATCGCGGACCTCGCAGGGAGTACAGAGACTAAGATAAGGTCTTATACATTATATATAATCCCGGGTAGATTAAACGCTATCCGGGATTTTTTTATCAAATCATCTACCACACCTACAACTATAGCTATAAGCAATTGGTCATAAGTTATTTATCGAGTGGTGGTAGATAAATAGCATCTACCACTATTGGCTCGTATCTACCACCATTTACTACTTTTCAATCACAAAACACCATCGTCCCCTACTCGCCAACCGCATTATTAGTCCTATCTTTTTCAAGAAGCGGCAGAAGACGGAGACATTGCTTAGCCGGCAAGCTATCTATTTGATCATGCTTCATATATCATCTAAAAAACTGATTAATTGATATTTATAGTTTTTCTTAGTATAAAACAAAAGTTTTCCGCTATGGAAACATTTGTTTCCTCATGAGGAAACCTTAGTTTTGTGCTTACGAAACTTTAGTTTTCCCTAGGAGAAACTGTTTGCTCTTGTATGTTAATCTATTATCATGTATCTCTAATCTGAACGCACAAGTATTTAAATTAGAAAACGGCTTAGCTTTTTCGAAATTACAAACAAAAGGAGTCAAAGGTGCAAATATAGATTTATACCCCCATAAGTTAACGACTTATCAAATATCATTAGATATCGAGTATTTACAAACAAAACATTTCTATTTATCAAGTTCCATTGGTTACCTTGAAAAAGGAGGCAAATATACAGACATTGTAAATCAATCCATGAGTGAGAGACATATCAATCAGTATATAACAATACAAAACAAAGAAATTCTCAACATCCTCATCACTAATTTTTATGTTATTACTAAAATTACCGGATAGCAAACCTAGTACAGACTAAACAAACGACCATAAACCTTATATCCAGGCCATGATCATCGTTTAGCCTGCACAAACAGTAACGTTTAATAAATATAAGCGTAATTCCAAACCAAAGCATTCAAACTGGGATCCCATCGATTCCACTGACGCCCCAGCATATCATATTTAACTTGATATGCAGCCGTTTTCATATAGAATCTATTACCTGTTTGACCATCTACCGCACAACCTCGCAGTCCCCCACCAATTGAGTTCGGATCAAATCCACATTTTGGAGACTCTTTAGTTACTCCCAGGGTTCCGTCCGGAAGGGTCACCATTTTTCTAACAATATAGATATCACAAAAGTAATAACCAGTAGGAATATTTGTAGGTGATTTGTTGATAAGAACTTTTTTATTTTCTTCCACTAAGAATGTGTTATCATATCCTGTCACACTAAAAGTCTCACTCGTAGCCTTAGTCTCAATTAATGGGGATTGTTCTGATTCCATAAATTCACCCATAAGTTCAATAAACTGATTCCACGTAATTGCACCATTAGCTTCCGCACATTTCCTCAAATCTTCTTCACTCATGTTATCATAGTCAAGACCATCTCCTACGATAACCTCTTCTTGGTTAGAACAAGAAGACACAAAAAACAAAAACAAACATGATAAAATTAGAATCTTTTTCATACAAAAAACTATTTATAAATTAAACATTGAATAATCAAAGAAATTAAATATTACAAATCATCCTCACATTCAATTTTAGAAAAGAATAAAAAACTCTTCATAGATGTTGTCTCCTTCTACTCTTATTAAATAAGGTTTAAATAAAAGACCTTGCATGGAAATACAATAGCTCTGAGAAGTAGAAAGAGGTACAGACTCTTCATATACGAGCATCCCACTATCATCAACAATTTGTATAAACACATTGTCTAATGGCTTCATAAAATAGAACATGATTCCATCATTTACAATCTTCACTTCTACCGGATTAGGAGAAATAGAGCGCTCCTCTTCCTCATCACGCTCATTCTTATGCTCTCTTCCAGCCACCGTATGTGTCCATAAGCATACACAACTCAATAAAGTCAAAAATAAAAATCTTTTCATCCCATTCATTTTTTGACTGCAAAAGTATCCGATAAGGTTGGATTCGGGGCTAAAACACTGTTCGCTTTTTGTTCGCTTTTTGTTCGCAGAGTTGTATAAGGCTAAAGACCAGCGATTAATTCATCCAGTTCATTCGGGGTTCCATCCTCTCCCTTTATTTTTTTATAAAGCCGTTTACGGGATGAGGATACGGAGGGTTTGGAGCGACCCAAGATTTTTGCCATATCAGTTACCTTGACTGATATCTTTATCAAGTAACAAATCCGGAGTTCTATCAATGACATTCCCGAATATAACTGATATAGACGATTCGTAAAATTATTGTATGTCTTATCTAACTCCTTCCGTAAAGCATTCCAATCTTCTTCCCTGATTATCTGATCTGCCTCATTCGTGGAATGGAATTTCATATAGATATCCGAATGCCTTAAATCCGACTCTAACAAATCACGCTCGGTACGCCGCAACTGTATTTGTTCATTGGTCACTTGCAAAAGTTCTTTTCGCACATGAAGCAATGAATTTGTATCTTCATGGTCTTTAGATAGTAAGGTTCCCAATTCATTCAATTTCACGTTATTCGCTTCTACATATTGAAAACTTCTCTCATATTGTTCTTGCTTTTCCCGCTGAAGCGCCTCAAACTGCCTAGCCAACCGCTCTTTCTGCCGTTTCAGTCTATATATAAACAATAAGGTTATCGAAAGCCCCAATCCGAACAAGGATAATATCCGGTAAATACGAATCTGCATCCGGTCATTCTCGCCCTTTAGCCGTAAATTCTCAGTTTCCCGCTTTTGATAATTATATAAAGAGGTCATTTTACGGATTTCCTCCGAATCGGTTATCTTGCGGATGGAATCTTGCACTTGCTGGCCAAGACGGACATAGCGAATAGCCTCCCGATAATTCAACCGACGCTCATACAAAAACGACAAGTACTCATAAATAGCGTCTCTAACATATAAATCAGGACTATCCAAGCATCTCCTTAAATAGTAGTCGGCAGAGTCCAATCTTCCCACCTCTAAATAAATATGTCCCAATGTAGAATAAGTGGGGTACATATTCCGGCCTACGGAATCTTTTAATGATTCAAACAAACATTCCAATGCCTTATCATACATTCCCAATTCCCGGTAAAGATCACCCTGCTCAGTCAATATACCGGAATATCGATGTCTATTTCCTGTTTCATTCGCTATAATTGCCGCTTTTTGAAAATAGAGAAGCGCACTGTCATTCTTATCGACCATATCATATACCCGGGCAATATCTCTCAGCACAAGAGACAAACTAGTACTATCTCCTTTCAGTAATTTATACTCAGCCGCTTTCTCATACATACGGATCGCCTCTTCATATACATTCTGATAATCATAAAGCATCCCCATCTGCGAATAGACATTGGACAATAATCGGTACTTTCTCGTATCTCCCGCCACATCCAATGCCTTTTGGAAATACTTCAACGCTTCCGGAGCATCGTTCAGATCCCGGTAGACACGTCCCATATAGTAATAAGACTCCAGTAATTTATCCCGATCGCCATATACCTCATAAAAAGCGGTGATTCGCTTGATCAGGGAATCGGAAGTATGCCGGACATACATCTTATCATTGACCTTCAAGTCGAGCAAGTCATAATACATACGCTGTTCCTCATCAAAGGACGAAAGGCTATCCCGCAATCGATCCAACAAAGGGGGGGCTTCCTCCGGATTTGTATCCGCAAGGGATTCGATCTGCAACAGGGTAGCGGGATAAGGCTTCCCCCGATGATCGCAAGCATAAAAAGCCGAGATCAAGACCGACATCAAGAGGATGTATATACGAGGCATTGGAAATCTGTTTTATCACTTAAACGCAACAAAGGTAAAAAATTAAAGTGTAATAGTTTCATTGATATTTATACAAACTTTTGAAAACCAATACGCAAAGTACGCTACGACCGGATACTTACAGGTTTTGCTTTCTACTCTTAACAGATCTGGGTACTTTTTGCTATCTATCTTAAACAAATCGTATATTTCTCATTCAATCAATCAGCGTATGGATAGCCTATTTATTAAACAAGAACGATTACTGGCACAAACGAGCACCCGTATCATAAGAATAGCGGATCTCCCCGATTCCTTCATCTTGGCTGACAATATGGAGTTCGCCTCTGGCAAGAAACTACCGTTGTGGATCGTGGGATTAACCTATTAAAAAAACACGTACGACTTTTTTTTTAAAAAAAAAGCGGTATCCAGCTTGCCGCCGGATACCGCTTTTCATTTATCTTTACCGATCAAAGAATCAGCAACGAGGCTTGATCTGCTTGAAGAAGTCATTACCCTTGTTATCTACCAAGATAAACGCGGGGAAGTTCTCTACCTCGATCTTCCAGATCGCTTCCATACCCAATTCCGGATATTCCACGCACTCGATGCTCTTGATATTGTTCTGAGCCAAGATAGCCGCAGGGCCACCGATAGATCCTAGGTAGAAACCGCCGTGATTCTTACAAGCGTCCGTAACTTGCTGGCTACGGTTACCCTTCGCCAACATGATCATGCTACCGCCATGGCTCTGGAACAAGTCAACGTATGAGTCCATACGACCCGCCGTCGTCGGGCCCATCGAGCCACAAGCCATACCTGCCGGAGTCTTAGCCGGGCCCGCGTAATAAATAGGATGATCCTTGATGTATTGGGGAAGATCCTCGCCACGATCCAGACGCTCCTTCAACTTAGCGTGAGCGATATCACGGCCCACGATGATCGTTCCGTTCAATGACAAACGAGTAGATACCGGATATTTATCCAATTCCTTCAAGATATCTGCCATCGGTTGGTTCAAGTTGATCTTGACAGCGTCGCCCTCACCCGCTTGACGAAGTTCCTCCGGAATCAATTCGCCGGGATGGCTATCCAACTTCTCGATCCAGATACCTTCCTTATTGATCTTACATTTAATATTACGGTCCGCGGAGCAGCTTACACCCAAACCTACCGGGCAAGAAGCGCCGTGGCGAGGCAAACGGATGATACGGACATCGTGAGCCAAATATTTACCGCCGAATTGAGCGCCCAAGCCAATATTCTGAGCGGCGGCCAATACCTCTTTCTCCAACTCCACGTCGCGGAAAGCACGGCCACCCTCGCTACCGGTCGTAGGCAAGCTATCGTAGAAACGAGTAGAAGCCAACTTCACCGTCAATAAATTCTTCTCAGCGGAAGTACCGCCAATCACGATCGCGATATGATACGGAGGACAAGCGGCCGTACCCAACGTCTTGATCTTCTCTACGAGGAAGGGAACCAATGTACCCGGATTCAAGATCGCTTTTGTCTCTTGGTATAAATAAGTCTTATTGGCGGAACCACCTCCCTTTGTCACGCAAAGGAACTCATACTCCATGCCTTCCGTAGCCTCGATATCGATCTGGGCCGGCAAGTTACATTTCGTATTTACCTCATCGTACATATTCAGCGGAGCGTTCTGGGAGTAACGAAGGTTCTCTTCCGTGTAGGTCTTGTAAACACCTAAAGAAAGCGCTTCCTCATCGCAGTAACCGGTCCAGACCTGCTGGCCCTTCTCGCCGTGGATAATAGCCGTACCGGTATCTTGGCAGAAAGGAAGTACGCCTTTAGCCGCTACCTCGGCGTTGCGAAGGAATGTCAAGGCCACGTACTTATCGTTGTCCGTAGCTTCCGGATCGCTTAGGATCTTAGCGACCTGCTCGTTGTGAGAACGGCGAAGCATGAATGATACGTCGCGGAAAGCGGCGTTAGCCATAGCGGTCAAACCTTCTTTAGCGACTTTCAAGATCGGTTTTCCTTCAAACTCAGAAACGGAAACATAATCTTTTGTAAGCAAATAATACTCTGTTGTGTCCGGTCCCTTTTGGAACATCGGCTCGTAGTGAAACGGAGGTGTTGCCATATCTTTAGAATTTAATTATATATTGGTTTTATTTAAGTTTGTCCGTACTTTTCGATTGGCAAACTTAGCGAAAAAACTTGATATATAGATCATGGGGTAAAGAAATATAGCTATATTTGCCCGATATGAAAAAGTTGACCTCTTTATACATTGTATTCCTGCTAACGATGCTCGGTTTTCAAGGAAATCTGAAAGCGCAGGTTAGCCACGGAGGCCGCCCGCTTCCGCTATCGCTCATGCGAAGTACAAACGGACAGATGTTTAAAGAAATGCCTCCGTTCGACGTCCAAGAGGAATTGCGTATCGACTCGCTGAATGAGAGCGACCTAAGAAGCGGTTTCCGTTTTGCCTATAAATTCATAACGGATTACAATCGGTACAACTCGGGCGTAACTTTCACCGGGCCGGATGGGACACGTGTATGGAGACTCGGGATCTACTCGCCCGGGGCCCTTTCCATCAACGTGCTCTTCTCGGAATATGAACTGCCCGAAGGCGCCCAGCTCTTCCTATATAATGAGGACCAGACACAGATATTAGGCTCGTTCAATCACCTAAACAACTCGGAGTTAAACCTATTGCCGGTCTCTCCTATCCAAGGGGATCGCCTGATCATAGAATATCAAGAACCGGCCAACGCCTCTTTTCAAGGAAGACTGACCGTCGGGGAAGTCAACCATGGCTACCGGAGCTTGCGGGGGTTAGAACCGGGAGACAACACCTCACTGATCGGTAAAATCCCACCGTTAGCTTGCTATCAAGATGGGACAAACGATTACGCCCAATGGGGGCAAAGCGTCGTTCTCCTGATCATAGACGGAAGTGTAGGGTGCACGGGCACCCTGATAAATAATACGGACAATGACGGAAAGCCTTATCTACTCACCGCCTCCCATTGTCTGAACAAGCAATTCACGATGAAAAACCCCGATTATGAGAAAATAGCCGGAAGCATCGTCTGCTTTTTCAACTTCAACAGTCCTTTCTGCGACCCGATCCTAAGAGGAACGGAAGAGATGTCTACCGCATCCACTTACTTCAAGGCGGTTAATGAAATGGCAGACATGGCCTTGTTGGAACTTACCGCCACACCTCCGGTTTATTACAGGCCTTATTACGCGGGCTGGAACGCACAAGAGGTAGGACCTGCCCCCTATACGTGCATCCAACATCCCCAATACTCGGTAAAGCGAATCAGTATATCCGATGAGGATCTGGCTCCCTTTACCTTGACAGATCCAAACATGATTTTTTACGAGAACGCTCATTTACATGTCAAGACTTGGGAAGTAGGTTATACGGCCAGCGGTTCCTCCGGATCTCCTTTATTCAATGCCGACGGAGAGATTATCGGAGCGTTATCCGGCGGGCAGTCCAGTGAGAATAGTCCGAAGAATGATTACTTCTTCTCTTTGAAGAAACCCTGGGACGCGATCGATACCCCCGAGAGACAGCTCAAATATTGGCTAAACCCGTCCGATGACGAGACCAAGGTTTGCGAGGGACTTGATCCGTATAAATCAACCCCTTGTTTCCGGTTGAGCAACATCTATGACTCCGGTAATCAAGAAAACGCCGAATGTACGCTCTATCCCGGGTCTGAAAAAGCGTATTTGTTCGGGAACAACCCCGCCAATATCACTGAATACGCGGAAGCTTACCAAGTAGCCGAAGCGGGTACCTTATACGGAACTTATTTCGTAACACCGCCTGCCGGAGCGAATTACAAACAAATGGAAGTGGAAGTTACCGTTTACAGCGGTGACTCTAAGCCCTCTACATTATTATATACGGAAACATTCCAACCCACCTACAGCAATAAATCGATATTGGACGATACGTTTATTGAGACCGCTAAATCCCTAAATCGGTCACAGGAAAGTTATATCCATTTCTCCAAGCCCGTGAACGTTAGCGGAAAGTTCTACATCGGCTATAAGCTCAAGAGCGTCCCGGAGAACACGTATTTCTCCGCTTACAATTTGCCCAAAGGCAAAACGACCCGGAATACGGCTTGGGTTCATGATAAAAACGGCTGGAGACAAGCTACCGAATATACGCAAGCAGGTTTTAGCACCTCCTTGTTTATCGATCCCGTCATTCAATACGGTAACCCCGTCAGCAACGAAAAGCTCGAGGCGAACGAGCAGGTACTCATTCATCTCGGTCCGGAGAAAGGCATGGTACACCTTGTTTTGCCGGATGGAATAGAGAAAGCGACTTATACATTGCACTCGGCACAAGGAAAAGTGTCGGAAAACGGAGAGATCACGGACAGGCAAGCTACACTCCATTTCCTAAAATTAACATCTGGAGTCTACTTTCTAACCGTGCACTATGGCGAGGAGCATTATACACAAAAGATTATATTTTAATCAAAAAATATACAATAAGAGTTCTGGGAAACCATCCATTGAAAAGAATGGCAAGAGGTACACAGCCATATTTTTTCAATAATTCTACCCATATTTTATGTATAAAACAAGCCTAGGATTCATTAATAAGTATTAATTAAAAAGATTTTATCGCTTCTTTGCTATCCATAACAAAAAAATACTTTAGTTTTGCACGATAATGGCTAAGGGATAATTTGGAAGTGAATATATTAACATAGTAACATTTTAAACTTACATCAAGATTATGAACAAAAAGTTTTTATTGCCATTCTTCGTATTGGCAGCCATTTTAACTCTTTCTTCTTGTTCAAACAAGTTGAAACCGTTGGCAGAACAGTACATTAAAGCAGAGCCGCAGCCGCTAGAGGCTATCGGAGGCAAAGTTCCTGTAACGATCAATGCGACTTTCCCCGCTAAATGGTTCAACAAGAAAGCTGTTGTAACTGTAACTCCGGTATTGCGTTACCAGGGTGGCGAAGCTTGGGGCACTTCTTACACTTACCAAGGTGAGAAAGTAAAAGGTAACAACCAAGTAATCCCTCAAAAAGAAGGCGCTAACGTAACTATGAAGTCTTCTTTCACTTACAAACCCGAGATGAAAAAATCAGAATTGTATTTGACTTTCGACGCGAAGATCAAAAACAAGACTGTTAAATTGCCGGACGTAAAGATCGGTGAAGGCGTTATCGCTACTTCCGAATTGGCAGACGCAGCTACTGCTACAGCAGCTATCGCAGCTGATAAATTCCAACGTATTATCAAAGAGGCTCATGACGCTAACATCATGTTCTTGATCCAACAAGCTAACCTTCGCGCTAAAGAATTGAATTCTGACGCTATCAAAGAATGGAAAGATCTTGTTAAGAACGCTGACGAGGCTCCGAACCAGAATGTAGCTATCGAGATCAGCGCTTACGCTTCTCCTGATGGTGGTTTCAAATTGAACAACACGTTGGCTGAGAATCGTGAAGGAAACACTACGAAATATTTGAACAAGGAATTGAAGAAGATGAAGGTTGACGCTCCGGTTGACGCTCGTTACACAGCTCAAGACTGGGAAGGCTTCAAGGAATTAGTTTCTGCTTCTAACTTGCAAGATAAAGACTTAGTATTGCGTGTGATCTCTATGTACCAAGATCCTGAGACAAGAGAGAAAGAAATCAAGAATATCTCCGCTGTTTACTCTGACTTGGCTGAGACTATCCTTCCGCAATTACGTCGTTCTCGTTTGACTGCTAACATCGAGATCATCGGTAAGTCTGACGACGAGATCAGCGCTTTGGCGAAGAGCAATCCTTCTGAGTTGAATATCGAGGAAATCCTTTACGCCGCTACATTGACTAACAACGACGGTGAGAAGATGGCTATCTATACAAAAGCTTCTGAATTGTATCCTAACTGCTACCGTACTTGGAACAACATCGGTATGATGGCATTCAAGGCTGGTGATTTGGCTAAGGCTGAGCAAATGTTCAACAAGTCTAACTCTGTTAAGAATAACGCTTCCGCTAACATGAACTTAGGTTTGATCGCATTAACGAAGGGTGACCAAGCTAAGGCTCAACAATTGTTCGGTAACGCTGCCGGCGTAAACGAATTGAGCGAGGCTCTTGGTGTTCTTTATTTAGAGCAAGGTGAATATGCTAAGGCTGTTAACTCTTTCGGTTCTGTTAAGACTAACAACGCTGCTTTGGCTCAGATCTTGGTTAAGGATTACAGCAAGGCTTCTCAGACTTTGAACGGTGTCGCTAATCCTGACGCTGTAACTTCTTATTTGAAGGCTGTTGTTGCCGCTCGTACGAACGACGCTAACGGTGTTATCAACAACTTGAAGGCTGCTATCGCCGCTGATAAGAACATGGCTAAGGAAGCTGCTATCGACTTAGAGTTCGCTAAATACGCGACTAACTCTGACTTCGCAGCTTTAGTAAAATAATTAGAAAATATTCTTTCTAAATAAGAAAAAGACCTCATCCTTTTGGATGGGGTCTTTTTTTATATCCCACCATCCAATCCTACATTTGATAAAAGCGTAACAGCTTGAAATAAATATTGATTATCAATGATTTTTCATGAAATAAATTCGTAGATTTGCAAAATCTAACAAAGTTGTTGTAAATATTAATCAAATAGGGTAAAGAAATTATGAGATCACAAATCTGGAAACAAATGGTGTGGGTATTTTGTCTGCTCTTTCTAATGGGGTCATGCGTTAAACATGACATTTTTCAAGGAGAAGACCCCACGGTAGATCCGAAAGAACCTACCAAAGAAGAAGAAGATTACATAGCCCAGTTCGAGAATTTCGAGAACATACAGGTTAACATATCTTCTCAGCATGAAGGGACCGTATATTCTATTTATTATGAATATCCTTATGAGGAAGGCTCTTTAGTCAAAGATCCTTATTTAATTGGTAAAACTCCGATCCATATGGCTCTGGAAGTACCTACACACGTAAAGAAACTCTATATCCTAAGAGGGGATGGGGAACTTATTGAGAGCGATGTAAAGGACATCACGATCGGCAGCGATACCAAAAGTAGTTTACGGGCTACAAGTGCGATCAGTGATGAAGTCCTTCATTTGATCAATAACAAATACTTTCCAGAAAAGGCATACAATGTAAAAAGCGAGGATTTATATAGATGCTCTGATCTAAAAATCACGGAAACCGTTTTTACCAGTAGCTTTGAGAAAGCGGATATTTGGCTGACCTATATAAGCGATGGAGGAATGTCCAAAGACAATATGTATGGTAAAATTTGGTTCTATACATATCCCTTCGAGAAGATGGAGAATCTCACTTTAGACGACTGCACCTTCTATGGAAAGACTAATGGCACCATCCAAGTCATTGACTTCAAGATGATCAACCAAGGCGAGAATTATATCTTTTACTCCAAAGAGGAACAGCCAAAGGCTAAGACAGAAGAATATACCCGAATCCCCCTAGGAAGATTCGACAAGGGGCTTAACGTCGGTTTCGTATATCGAGGCACAGACCGTCCACAATTCTCCACCCCGGCATTAAATGGGCCGGATAACAATAAAGTGCCAGACAATGGGGCATTCTCCCATAATTATATAGGCCATACCTTAAAATACGGCAATTCTTCTTTCAAAATAGAGAAAAACGTAGCAAACGGATTCATCCACCACATTCAAGAAGGTGATTTTGAAGGAAATATATTGGGAATGGAAAATCGTTGTCCAAACTATAGGGCCTACGACGGAGACTACAACGATATGCTTTGTCTAATCGAAAGTAATCCCGTTGCCATCGAGCCGGCAGAGCCGGTAACCCCTCCCGTCATAGAATCGCAAACGAACAAGAAAGGATTCCTCTTGTTCGAAGATAATTATCCAAACCAAGGCGATTTCGATTTCAATGACGCTGTCATATATTATAGCATCACAGCATATACCGATAAGAGTACCGCAGATGTTTATGCCCAGTTACTGGCTAAAGGCTGTACATTCCACAACCAATTTGGATTTAAGGACGCCAATGGACTAACTCCCTTTTTCTCCGATGTCAATGGATATGTCAATGTGAGAAAATTCGACAAGGAACCGGAAAGTGGGATTACAAAGACATTAACATATAGCTCAACTCAACTGATCATGCCTTACATTGATAACGGGAAGGGACCGGTAAGTAAAAACGTAAAGAATACGGATCTATACCCATATGTGTTGGATATCCCTTATTCGGAAAATAAACCTTTCCATTGGTGTATAGAGAATAAGAGTATTGACAATGCCTATAATTTTGATCAGGATTACCGCAAAGCGCACGGAGATTGGTATGAGACTCCTAAAGATGAATCGCTTGTAATAAAATTCACGACTTCGGATGAAGAGAAGAAAGATCCGGAAAATAAAGAATGAAGTTACGCGAACCCATTGAAGGATCTCTAAAATCCTATAACACATAAAAACGGCGGCCTTTTTAAAAGGTCGCCGTTTTTTATATTTATTCAATAGAAGAATTTATCTACCTTGGCGCTTGCGCTCTGTCTCATCCAAGATGATCTTACGCATACGCATATTATTCGGGGTGATCTCTACGTACTCATCGCCCTTGATGTACTCAAGCGCATCCTCTAGGCTGAATACGATAGGAGGAGCCAAGGAAACCTTGTCGTCCGAACCAGAGGCACGCATATTCGTCAACTTCTTGGATTTGGTGACATTTACCACCAAGTCATTGTCTTTGGTATGCTCTCCGACCACCTGTCCAGCGTAAACCTCCTCGCCCGGGGCGATGAAGAAACGCCCGCGGGATTGCAAGTTATTCAGGGCATAAGCGAAAGCCTGACCTGTCTCCATAGCGATAATCGAACCATTCATACGTCGTTCGATATCACCCTTCCACGGTTGATATTCCAAGAAACGGTGTGCCATGATAGCCTCACCGGCAGAGGCGGTCAATACAGCGTTGTTCAAACCGATAATACCACGGGAAGGAATCGTGAACTCCAAGTGCATACGACCATTCTTGCTTTCCATCATGGTCATCTCGCCCTTACGTTTCGTTACCATATCGATAATACGGCTAGAGCATTCCTCCGGAAGATTCACCGTCAATTGCTCTACCGGCTCACATTTCTCACCATCGATCTCCTTGATGATAACCTGAGGTTGACCTACCTGCAACTCGTATCCCTCACGACGCATCGTCTCGATCAATACAGACAAGTGAAGCACACCACGACCATATACCAACCAAGAATCAGCGGAATCAGTAGGAACTACGCGTAAAGCCAAGTTCTTATCCAATTCTTTCTGCAAACGGTCAAAAATATGACGAGAAGTAACGAACTTACCATCCTTACCAAAGAACGGAGAATTGTTGATCGTGAAAAGCATAGACATCGTAGGCTCGTCGATAGCGATCGTTGGCAATGGCTCCGGCTCGTTCACGTCGGCGATTGTCTCACCGATCTCGAAACCATCGATACCGATAATAGCGCAAATATCCCCGGACTGCACGGAATCAACTTTCGTACGTCCCAAGCCCTCGAATACATCCACTTCCTTGATCCTCGATTTCACCATACTACCATCACGCTTACAAAGCATGACATCTTGGCCCTCTTTCAACTCGCCACGGTGTACACGTCCTACAGCGATACGACCTACATACTTAGAATAATCCAAAGAAGTAATCAACATCTGCGGAGTACCCTCCAACATCTTTGGTTCGGGGATATACTTGATGATCGCATCAAGCACAGCCGTTATATCCTCTTTCGGCTCCTTCCAATCCTCGGACATCCAGCCCTGCTTGGCGGAACCATAAATAGTAGGGAAGTCAAGCTGCTCCTCGGTAGCATCCAGACTAAACATCAAGTCGAATACCATTTCCTGCACTTCCGACGGGCGGCAATTCGGCTTATCCACCTTATTAATTACCACGATCGGCTTCAAACCCAGTTGAATCGCTTTTTGCAAAACAAAACGAGTTTGCGGCATAGGCCCCTCAAAGGCGTCTACCAATAGCAAACAACCATCCGCCATATTCAAGACACGCTCCACCTCGCCACCAAAGTCGGCGTGGCCCGGAGTGTCAATAATATTGATCTTATATCCCTTATAATTGATAGACACGTTCTTGGCAAGAATCGTGATACCTCGTTCCCGTTCCAGATCATTGTTATCCATGAACTGATCCGGTTCTGCCTGTCCTTCACGGAAAAGCTTACCGGCTAATAACATCTTATCCACGAGCGTCGTTTTGCCGTGGTCTACGTGCGCGATAATCGCAATGTTTCTGATCTTTTGCATTGAAGACTAATTTATTGGCTGCAAAAATACGATATTTTTACGATATATATATGACATTCATGCTTCAAAACACAAAAAAGATAGTAGAATCTATTGCAAATCAAAAAGGAATGCCTACCTTTGCGACCGCTTAGATAACATAGTATTAATTTATTAAAGTAAAAAGAATCATGTATTTAGATTCAGCAAAGAAACAAGAATTATTTGAAAAGTATGGCAAATCAGCAACTAACACAGGTTCTGCTGAGAGCCAAATCGCATTGTTCACATTCCGTATCTCTCACTTGACAGAGCACTTGAAAGTGAATCACAAAGATTACGCTACGGAAAGATCATTGAAGATGTTGGTAGGTAAACGTCGTCGTTTATTGGACTATCTGATCAAGACTGACATCGAGAGATACCGCGCTATCATCAAAGAACTTGGTATCAGAAAGTAAGAAAAAGCTTACTCGAAAATATTAAAAAGGGCAATCCCAAATGGGTATTGCCCTTTTTATTTGTCTTAATCCTAGATATAATAAAATATTAATGTAAATTTGCGCCGTTTAGTATCAAATTATCAAACATTACAGGACTATAAATAACAAATCATACACATGGGAAACAACAAAATTATAGGCGCGAAAATTAAAAATATCCGGGAATCGAAACAACTCTCTATCGAGGAGGTAGCCGAACGCTCCGGGTTAGGTATCGAACAGATAGAACGTATCGAGGGTAACTTGGATTTTCCATCTTTGGCCCCTCTTATCAAAATAGCACGGGTATTAGGGGTACGTTTGGGTACATTCTTGGATGATCAAGCGGAGCTAGGCCCAGTCGTATGCCGCAAAAAGGACAGCGAGGCCGATGGTATCGGGTTCACGAACAACGCGACACAAGGACACAAGCATATGGATTACCACTCGCTCTCACAAGATAAGTCCGGCCGCCATATGGAACCCTTCTTGATCGAGATCGCTCCCTCCGAGGAAGGCGAGGATTTCATCCTGTCCACGCATGAGGGAGAGGAGTTTATCTACGTATTGAGTGGCGTCGTAGAGATTAACTACGGAAAAAACACCTATATCCTAGAGGAAGGCGATAGCATCTATTATGATTCTATCGTGGCGCATCATGTACATGCGGCAGCCGACAACAGGGCTCGAATCTTAGGAGTTGTCTATACACCTTATTAAATCCGGCGTTTTATGGAATTACATAACAGAACCCTTGGCCAATGGCTGGAACATTGGGCCGAGACTACACCGGACAAGGAATATATCGTTTATTCGGACCGTGACTTACGTTTCACTTGGAGCGAATTCAACAAGCGTGTGGACGACATGGCGAAAGGCATGCTGGCGATCGGTATCACCCATGGCACACATGTCGGCGTATGGGCGACGAACGTACCGGATTGGCTGACTTTCTTATATGCCGGAGCCAAGATCGGTGCCGTACTGGTCACGATCAACACCAACTATAAACAAAGCGAACTGGAATATCTGGTTGAGAACGCCGATATCCATACGATGTGTATCACGGACGGCGTGTTTGATGGAAGTTACGTGGACATGGTCTATACCATGTTGCCGGAATTGAAGACCTCTCAACGGGGGTATTTGAAAAGCGAGCGTTTCCCACGCTTGAGAAATGTAGTATATATCGGACAGGAGAAATACAGGGGTATGTACAATACGCCCGAGATGTTGCTCCTCGGACAAAATATAAAGGATGAGACCTTAGAGGCTGCCAAAGCGAGAGTAAATTGCCACGACGTTGTCAATATGCAATATACGTCCGGTACGACCGGCTTCCCGAAAGGGGTCATGTTGACTCACTACAACATCGCCAACAACGGTTTCTTGACGGGTGAGCATATGAAATTCACCGCCGACGATAAGCTTTGTTGCTGCGTACCTCTCTTTCATTGCTTTGGCGTGGTATTAGCTTCCATGAACGTATTGACGCATGGATGTACGCAAGTGATGGTCGAGAAATTCGATCCGCTATTGGTATTAGCTTCTATACATAAAGAGCGTTGCACGGCCGTGTACGGCGTGCCTACCATGTTCATTGCCGAGCTGAACCACCCGATGTTCGAGATGTTCGACCTCACGTCGTTACGTACCGGTATTATGGCAGGTTCTCTTTGCCCGGTTGAACTCATGAAAACCGTGGACGAGAAGATGCACATGCGTGTAACCAGCGTGTATGGATTGACAGAGACCTCACCGGGTATGACCCACTCCCGTATCGAAGATCCGGCCGAGGTGCGTTATAATACTGTAGGCCATGAGTTCGAATTTACCGAGGTACGGGTTATCGACCCGGAGACTGGCGAGGAATGCCCCGTCGGCGTACAGGGCGAGATGTGTAACCGCGGTTATAATAACATGAAAGGTTACTATAAAAACGAAGCCGCTACCAATGAAGCGATCGACAAGGATGGCTTCCTGCATTCCGGCGACTTGGGCGTTCGTGATGAGAATGGAAACTTCCGTATCACCGGCCGTATCAAGGATATGATTATCCGTGGAGGCGAGAATATCTATCCACGTGAGCTGGAGGAGTTCCTCTATCATTTCCCCGGCGTGAAAGACGTGCAAGTAGCCGCTGTTCCTTCCAAGAAATATGGAGAGGAAGTGGGTGCCTTTATCATCCTTCACGATGGTGTGACGGCTACGGAGGAAGAGGTGAAAGATTTCTGCCGCGGAAAGATCGCCCGGCATAAGATCCCGAAATACATCTTCTTCGTCGATACCTTCCCGATGACCGGAAGCGGAAAGATACAGAAGTTCAAGTTGAAAGACCTCGGGCTGAAACTATTGCAAGAGCAAGGTATCACGCCGGCCTGACGATTTAGTGGACAGCTAACAGTTGACAGTTACTTTAAAATCTTCATAATGGGCGGCACGATCTTCCCGTGTCGCCCATTTTCCTAAAGAACGATGGACGGAATCAACACACTGCGTTACTCGGATTTATTTTTAGCGATGTATTTCGATGGCGGAAAGAGCTGCCTGCACCGGAATCATTCGCATGTGTTGGTGTATGTATATTCCGGAGAGATGGTAATCGACGAGAAAGGCCAAATCACCCGGTTACATAAAGGAGAATGCGCTTTCATCCGCAAGGACTTCAGCGTGCAGATGACGAAACAAGCATGGAATGGCGAGCAGTTCAAGGCGATCTTCTTGATGTTCACCATGAAGTTCCTACGCGACTTTTACAGCAAATTAGATCGAAATACTCTCCCTAAAGATGCCAAGCGAGATCAGGTCAGCCTTTACAAGCTACCGTCCAACCGTCCCGATATCGTAAGCTTGTTTGAGTCGATGACCCCTTATTTCAATTCCAAGATCCAACCGACAGACGAATTGCTGCAACTAAAAATGGTCGAGGGCGTTTATGTGTTGCTCAATACCGACAAGAATCTATATGCCTCTATCTTCGATTTTACCGATCCATGGAAGATAGACATACTGGAATTCATGGAGCGGAATTATATGAACGATATTTCCATGGAAGAAATCGCCAACTATACGGGACGCAGTCTCTCCACATTTAAACGTGATTTCAAGAAATGTAGCGCTCTCTCGCCCCGGGAATGGCTCATCCAACGCCGCCTTGAAGCCGCATATGGGCTGATACGTAAAGGGGGGCGTAAGGTCTCGGAGATTTGTTTCGAGGTAGGCTTCAAGAACCTTTCCCATTTCTCGAAAATCTATAAGATAGCGTATGGCGTACCGCCAACCGAGGATATATAATATTTATAATGGGCCACACAACAAAGCTATTTGAACCACATAACAAAGCCTCCATACCACTCCCTCCTTATCTTCGCGACATAAATAATAACAAAATGTAAATCAAATGATCATGACAAAGACAATGGAAGAGAAAGTAGCTTTAGTAACCGGTTCAGCGATGGGTATCGGACTCGCTTGCGCTGAAGCCTTCGCCAAGGCTGGATACATAACCGTATTGGCAGACATCCGTGAGCCGAGAGAACAGGTAGAGAAATTAGTAGCCGAGGGACATAAGGCCGTAGCGTATCGGTGCGACGTATCAAACACGCAAGCCGTAAAAGAGATGATCGACTGGATCGTAGCTACCTACGGAAGACTGGACGCAGCTCTTAACAACGCAGGCATACAAACACCGCAACGCCCAATGGCGGAAATCACCGACGATGAATTCGACCGTACCGTGGCTGTCGATTTGAAAGGTGTCTGGAACTGCATGCGTTATGAGATCCTGCAAATGCTGAAACAAGGCGGCGGCGCCATCGTCAACACCTCATCGCAAGGCGGAGTCACGGGATTTCCGGGGCAAGCGGCCTACATAGCCTGTAAGCATGCCGTTATCGGACTGACACGTACCGCCGCTATCGACTATGCGGCAAAGAACATCCGCATCAATGCCGTATGTCCGGGCGTTATCCGTACGCCGATGGCGGAAGACTTAATGCGGCGTGACCCTTCCTTGGAGAAGGAGCTGGTGCGCGACATTCCCGCAGGGCGGCTCGGTAAACCGGAAGAGATCGCCAACGCCGTACTTTGGATATGCAGCCCGCAAGCGAGCTTCGTAGATGGCCATGCGCTATTGGTAGATGGAGCCTTCAGTATTCATTAAATCGCAAAACTACAGAGAGCCCAATACTGCAACGGCGTTGCAGTGTTACTGCAATGCGGGTTGCAGTAATGCTGCATGGCTGTTGCAGAACTGCTGCAAGGCAGGTTGCAGTAACGAACCCACCGTACCCCTCGGCAAGCCTCTGCCCTAGATGGAAATTCATAGATAAAGAACACCTACTATCAACGCTTTTTCGTACCTTCGCGTCTCAACCATTTATAGTATTAATTTATGTCACAATTATTTCCAACTAATCTGCCTTATAAAGTGGCAGATATGAGTTTGGCTGAATTCGGTCGCAAAGAGATCGAGATCGCCGAACACGAAATGCCGGGATTAATGGCGCTACGCCAGAAATACGCCGATCAGAAACCCTTGAAAGGCGCACGTATCACCGGCTCACTGCATATGACTATTCAGACGGCAGTGTTAATCGAAACATTAGTTGCGTTGGGAGCGGACGTTCGCTGGGCTAGCTGTAACATCTTCTCCACACAGGACCATGCGGCGGCGGCTATCGCAGCTGATGGCGTACCGGTATTCGCTTGGAAAGGCGAGACGCTGGAAGAATATTGGTGGTGTACGGACATGGCGCTTCGTTTCCCGGAAGGCAAAGGTCCTCACATGATTGTTGACGATGGCGGTGACGCTTCCTTATTGATTCACATGGGCTATCGTGTGGAGAACGACGCGGAGACCATCAACCGCAAAGGCGGTAATCATGAGGAACAGGTAATTCTAGATACATTAAATCGTATCCTTCAAGAAGATAACAGCCGTTGGCACCGTACGGTAGCCGAGATGAAAGGTGTGTCGGAAGAGACGACCACCGGCGTTCACCGTCTGTATCAGATGATGGAGAAAGGTGAGTTGCTGGTTCCGGCTATCAATGTTAATGACTCCGTGACGAAATCCAAGTTCGATAACCTATACGGTTGCCGTGAGTCTTTGGCGGACGGCATCAAGCGGGCTACGGACGTAATGATCGCCGGCAAGGTGGTAGTCGTGGCCGGATACGGTGACGTAGGTAAAGGCTGCTCTCACTCCATGCGCTCTTACGGGGCTCGTGTACTCGTGACTGAGATCGATCCGATCTGCGCCTTGCAAGCCGCTATGGAAGGTTTCGAGGTCACTACCATGGAAGAGGCTGTGAAAGAGGGTAACATCTTCGTTACAACCACCGGAAACTGCGATATCATCACGATCGAGCATATGACACAGATGAAAGATCAATCGATCGTATGTAATATCGGTCATTTCGACAACGAGATCCAAGTGGACAAGCTTGTCAACTATCCGAATATCAAGCACACGAATATCAAGCCTCAAGTGGACAAATATACGTTCCCGAACGGAAACTCCATCTTCTTATTGGCAGAGGGACGCTTGGTAAACTTAGGTTGCGCTACGGGACACCCGTCATTCGTAATGAGTAACTCGTTCACGAACCAAGTGCTTGCCCAAATGGACTTATGGCAAATGGCTTATGAGGTAGGTGTATACCGCTTACCGAAACGCTTGGATGAGGAAGTTGCCCGCCTACACTTGGAACGTATCGGCGTGAAATTATCTACATTATCACAAAAGCAAGCTGATTATATCGGCGTACCGGTAGAAGGACCGTACAAGGCTGATCATTACAGATACTAATTAATTGAAGATTGAAAGTTGAGAATTGATAATGAAGGGAGGGCAGCTCCTGTAGTTCTCGATTCTTAATTTTCAATTTTCAATTCTTAATTTTCAATTACCATGCGTTTCGCTATTCTCTCCCCTATTTATCCCTATCGTGGCGGTATCGCCCAATTCAGCGGGATGCTCTATACGGAATTAGTAAAAGAAGGTCATGAAGTAAAGGCTTTCAACTTCAAACGCCTTTATCCGGATATCTTATTTCCCGGCAAGACTCAATACGTAGAAGCGGGAGACCGTGCGATCGAAATCGAGAGCGTGCGAGTATTAGATAGCGTCAACCCGGTTAGTTATTTCAGTACCGTAAACGCCATTCGTTCCTATGCGCCGGACGTACTGATTATCTCTTACTGGATGTCCTTTTTCGTTCCCGGATACGCCCACGTAGCGAACCGGATGAAAAAGCATTGTAAGGTAATCACCCTTATCCACAACGCGATTCCCCATGAGCCGCGTTTCTTCGACAAGCCTTTAGCTTCGTTACTTTTCAAGCAATGCCATGGCTTTATCGTGATGAGCGATAACGTGCGGTATGATTTGCGGAAACTTTACCCGGGCGCTAAATATATCCAGAACCCACACCCGCTTTACAATCATTTCGGGAGTAAGATCAACAAGAACGAGGCGTGCCGGAAATTAGGAATCCATCCGTCCAAAAAGAATCTTCTATTCTTTGGACTGATACGGGATTATAAAGGATTAGACCTGCTGATAGAAGCGATGGGACAGCTTAACGAGGATTACCATCTCATTATAGCCGGCGAATGTTACGGTAGTTTCGAGAAGTATCAGGTTCTGATCGATGCATCTCCGGCAAAAGAACGTATATTCGTCCACTGTGAATATATCAGCGACGAGGAAATCCCCATTTATTTCTCAGCGGCGGATGCCTTGGTACTCCCCTATCGCTCCGCCACTCAAAGCGGTGTCGTATCCGTAGCCTACAATTACGATTTACCTATGTTAAGTACTCCCGTAGGCGATTTCAAGAACAGCATCGAAAAGCCGGGTACAGGCATCGTAGTGCCTGAGATATCTGCGACGGCCCTCGCCCAAGGTATCGAGGAACTTTTCACCCCCTCACAGCAAGCCACCATCCCTGCGAACATATCCAAAGAAAAAGCAGCCCTCTCGTGGGAAACCCTAACGAGAAAACTGCTCGATTTTATCAATAGCGGTTTCATCTAGTTGTAGAGACGGGGCGTGCCCCGTCTCTACAACCAACCGGAATTTATATCTCTTTTTGCTTTCTAGCTTTCCAAACCGAATATCCTACCGCACCAATCAATAACAACAAGATAATCAACGAACTGAAAGAAGTAATATAAGCCGCCGTAATATAACCTTGCGGTCTAAACTCAAATACGATCTGATGCTCTCCTGCAGGAACTAACATAGCCCTTAATATCCAATCCGCCCGGAAATGCGGAGCGGGCTTCCCATCAATCGTAGCCTCCCATCCCGGTTGATAATAGATCTCAGAGAATACTGCTAATTGCTCAGAATTAGCCTTCGTCGTATAAACTAATTTATTGGGACGATAACTATCCAGCGTTATCGTAGCCGTTGAGTCCACTTGAGGAGTAAAACCCTTCACCTCATTGGCGAAACGTTTATCGACAACCGCCGTCGTTAACGGATTGATCGTATTCAACGCCGCTATTTCCGCATCCGCATTCTCCACGACCTCCACTTTATCCACAAACCAAGCGTTGCCGAAAGCAAACGGATTCCTCAAAGGCGGTTGCTCCGGATTATAGATAATATAACGTGTATTTAGCATATTCAAGGACGGGCAAGCAGCGAACGCCCCCATCAAATCCTCTGCGGTCTGCGCTTTCTGGAAAGCCCCGATAACCGAGTTAAGCTCTCCTTGCAGACGGTGGTCGATCAGTTCTTGGTACCGTCTTAGCTTCGCGGCGTAATAACCACCGACGGAATGGTGATAGTACGAGGTCGTTGTCTCCAAGAAAGGATTATTCAAATTCAAGACACGATAAGAAAGGTCCTTATCCTTCATGATTTCTTGATCGGCTACCGTCTCTTTATATACCTCTGTAGGTTTCTGGCGGATAAAGTTACTATCGTTCAAATACCGTTTATCCACCGTCCATAAGTCAACCAACATCAAGACCGCAACACCGATCCCTACGAATGTCGCCACCTTTTTCCGATCTTTCGAGGTATAGAACCAGAACAACAAAGCCGCCCCTAATAAGATAAAGACCAAAGAGCGCAACGCATCCGCCGAAGCCAAGGAAGCACGATCCATTAACAAGGCGTTGTAATACCAATCCGGCAACTGATATTGAGCGTCGAAAGAAGAACGGAAATCCAACAGCATACTCGGCATCAACCAAAGGATTAAAGAAATGCCCCCCGTGATAGCCAAAGCAGCGATCAATCCTTTCTTCAACAAGGCATCGCTCACGGTCTCCGATAACACCTCTTTCAATCCCCATATAGCGATAATAGGAAATACCATACCCGGAATAACCAATGCCATCTCTACGGTACGGAATTTATTATACATCGGCAAGTAATGGAACATAAAGTCATTGAAGCTATCAAAATTACGTCCCAATGCCAGCAATATCAAAAAGACAGAACCTCCGAATAACCACCATTTCAACGGATTCCGGATCACGAACATTCCCAGAACAAACAAGAAGCAGACCAATGCCCCGAAATAAACCGGCCCGGAAGTAAATGTCTTTTCTCCCCAATAGGTAGGAGCCTGTACCTCTTTTCCGACTTGAGCGCCTTTCGCCCTTAATTCCTTATATAACTCAGAATCCGGGCCTAGCATTCCACCTGAACTTCCACCATAGGCATTCGGGACCAACAAGGTCAACAACTCCCCTTTTCCATAGCTCCAAGCGAACGCATAATCCTTGTCCAAGCCGGAAGAGATCTTCTCGCCCGAAGGGGTCGTTGTCGTTAATTCCGTAGCCCCACGGATAGAGTTCTGTCCCAAATCCCATTGAGCATACATATTCTGGGCATTCGGCAACACCGCCAATATCACGCATCCAGCCATAATAGCGGTTACCGTACCCAGTTCTTTATAAGCTTTTTCTTTCAGTTTATTGAACAAATATCCCAAATAAACGAAGAAGCAAAGTAATAATAAATAATAAGTGATTTGCAGGTGCGTATTCGCGATAGAGAAAGCGACACCCAACAAGAACACGACCGCCCCCCATAAATACTTACGCTTGAACAACAGGGCCATACCCGCCAACGTTAATGGCATATAAGCGATTACATACGCTTTCGTGACATGGCCGGCCTCTATAATGATCAGATTATAAGACGCTAAAGCGAAAGCGATAGCACCAGCGATCGCCAACCACCAATTTACGCCCATGACACACATCAAGATATAGAAACAAACGAATCCGGTAAACACCATCCCCGCATCCATATACCCCAGCGCTTTTAAAGGCTTCTCCACTAAAAGATATCCGGGAAATCGTGGAGCCGGATTGCCATATCCCGACACATAAGGCATTCCGCCAAACATAGCATCAGACCATGCGCTGAATTCTCCCGGTTGGGCCGTCTTCTCATATTCATCCATCTGGCTATTCCCCATACCGATAGCCTTTTCCGTATCCCCTTGCCGGACGACCTTACCCTCAAATACGGCCGGAGAAAAATAAATCACCGTCAATACCAAGAATACGGCTATCGCTGCGATATGTTTTCCCCATTTACTCATTATACTCCGCATAAAACTTATCTATAATTTATTGTTTATACTCTACCTTTAAACCATTTGGCAAAATAGAATCTCACGGCGAACCAGCCATGCAACAGAATCGTCGACACCTTGCCATAATACTTACACATGACCTCATATCGCTCCTTTAAGGAAGCTTTCCGGTTCACACTACTTAATCCTTCCTCTAAAAAATTAGATAGGGTCAAACGTGTATTATGTATTCTTTTCGATCGTCTCAGACATTGGATACACCAATCATAATCCGCCGTCAAACGGTATTCCGTATTATATAACGGAGCGATCTCCCGTTTTGATATAAATGACTGGTGACAAACCAACATTCCCATCCGGAAACTTTTCCAAGTCAGTTTCTCCGGTGCTTTCAATCTGCGCATCCCTAATGATCTACCCTCCGCATCAACGATCCGGGTCTCTCCGTAAATCACGTCTGGCAAAGATACTTTCTTTTTCAAAGACGCCACAATTCTTTGCACGGTATCTGCGGTATAAAGTGTATCCCCCGCATTCAGGAACCACACATAATCCCCTGTAGCCCGCTTCAATCCCTTATTCATAGCATCATACAAGCCTTTATCAGGCTCGCTTATCCAAGAAGCGATACCGGACTCATATTGCTTGATGATCTCTACGGTCTTATCCTTCGACGCTCCGTCAATCAATATATACTCGATATTCGGATACGACTGGCTAAGTACGCTCAATATCGTACGCTCCAACCATCGCTCCGCATTATAGGTGATCGTTATGATCGAAAATGTAGGTTGCTGATTCATTTCCATTATCTCTTATAAATTTCCGACTTGTCTCACACGATATTTTTGTAAAGGATGCTTAGGAGAAGACGGATATAATCTCTCTAGTAGCCCATCCTCTAACATTCTTGGTATAACCCGATTAATTAAATAAGAAGCCTCTCTATGAACAGCTTCCGCTATTATTTCCAGAGCTACATAATCCTCACAAACAGATAGTATTAACCTCGACAAATCCTCATAACGCATATATTTCTTACTTTCATCCTTCTCCAGTTTGCTTTCATCTTTTTGAGGCTTGCTTTCATCCTTCTTCAGTTTGCTTTCATCCTTTTGAGGCTTGCTTTCATCCTTCTCCAAAAACAGCAAACGGTACCTAGTTCCCCGGCCATTTCCTATAGACTCCAAAAAACCAGCATTGCACATACTTTTTAGTAGCTTTGTAATATTTGAGCTATGTTGGTTCAAAATATATTGAAGTCTTTCATTAGATACTTGTTTTTCAGAGTAACAAAGAGCCAAAACCGTGAATTGATCATATGGAATTCTTTCAATTTCCCGTCCAAACAGACGCTTAAGTTCTTCTAAGACTTCCTCTGGATACAAACTTTCCATCGGTAAATTCAACACCACCCGATCCGGGTGACTTTGCTCCTCCACAAATGGAGGTCTCCAATTCGCATTTTTCCAACCCATAAAAATCTTATTCACCCCACTTCCTGCTTTCTCAGAGAAGCCAATCAGCATAAACATCTTTTGCAAGCTCTTATTACGGCATATACTTTCACCTCCGGCATAATACTGGGCCTTACTCACTAGCAGTGTTCCGGGATTTTTAAATACATAACGATCTTTCCATTGTTCTATCGTTATATTTCCTTCCTCCATATAATCACAATGCACCAATGTATTTACAAATGCCTCACGTAAAGCGACATGCGTGGTAGTATCTTCCAATCTCACACCATTCTCCAAACGGAATGGCTTAGGCAGTACAGATGATAATTTAGGATACACACGCCGATAAAATTGAAAAAGATTCGCTTCCCAAGTTCCATCCATACAAATGCGATCTGTCCATCTAACATTCTCATCTACCGACATTTTTTCCTGATAATCCGGAAAATAAGATGGAGCACATTCATTATCCGTTATACTTTCTGTCCTTCCAAACATTAATATACCCGCTAAAGTAAACCCTTCTTGACCTGTTTGCCTATCTTGTCGATATCCTCCCAATTTTCTCAAAAAAGCCATATCATCAAGTGTCAACCAAGGGTGATCTGGCTGACGACTAGAAAGTAGCAGTCGATATTGTTTAAGTGAGTCCAAATCAATATCTTCCATTGAATAATTACATAAAATACGAGAATCTCTCGGATGTTCCTCATCCGCATCGGCAATCATTCTGCGAACTTCCGTATCCGTACATTTATAATCTCCCTCATTATTTCGTTTATAAGTATGTCCATTCAAGGGATTTCTTGTTAAATATACAGGACGTTGTGAACGAGATGCTCTCGGAACATAAATCAGCAAAAGAGATTTTCCTCTATAGTCTACCTCTTGAATATTCTTGTCAGTAAGTAAATTAACATTAACGCAATCCGGATTATTCAATTGGTTACAAATGATTTGCCGATAAGACACAATTTGCTCTGGAAGAAGTCCCTCCACAAATAGTGCCCCATTTTTCTCCTTTATTCCCAGAACGATAGTTCCTCCATCTGTATTCGCAAATGAAGAATACGTTTCCCACACACTATTTGGGAATCCGGCACGAGCGGTCTTAAACTCTAAATCGACAGCCTCTTGACTACGTAACAAGCTATCCACATATTCTACAAAATCCCACTCGTCCACCTTAATCCATTCAGGCTTATGCTGATCGTCCATTTATTCCATTTTTCCACAAATGTAGCAATTTTCATTTGCTTTCAATCACCTACCAACAAGCATTCATTCTTACTTCGATATGCTGATCTTCTTTCACGCTATTTTCTCTTATTACACAGGCTCTGATACAAAGCTATATATTTTTCGGCAATAACCGATTCCCTATAACAATCATGCACCTTGCGGACGCAAGCCTCACTAAATCGAAAAGTCTCTTGGTTGTCAATTATCCACTTAATCCCTACAGCCAAATCATTTGTATCCTTATATTTAGCTACATACCCATTCTTCAAATGATCTATCATCTCCGGAATCCCTCCTGTCTCAAATCCCACACAAGGCGTACCGCATGCCATTGACTCCATAATCGTATTGGGTAAGTTATCCTCCAACGAAGGAATAACGAACATATCGGCACAGGCATAAGCGGAAATCATAGAGTCTTGATCCGATATATATCCCAGCGTATTCACCTTAAAAGGAAACTGGCTAATCAATTCTTCCGAGCTATTTCCCATCAACACGATTTCTATGCGATCTTGGTATTTCTCTTTTAGTTTTTCGCAAGCCTCGATCAAAAAAATCGCTCCCTTCCGGGTATCTGAAAGCTTAGCGGCGGCAAAAAGAAGAAGGAACTTATCTTCCGGCAGGCCGAATCGTTTACGGGCCACCCGCTTTTCCATACGCTTAAAGGCTGTCACGTCAATCGGGTTAGGAATCGAGGTAAAACAGGCAGTTCTCAACCAATTGCATTTTTTGGCCTCTTCCATTATCCATCGGCTACAACCGACAAATGTAATCTTAGATAACCCAATTTTCCCTTTCTCCTTAAAAACAGAAGCCGCTAAATCAAAAAACGGATTTCGTTTCAGCATCGGGCACTGATAACAATTCGATATATACTTCTCACATCCTCCCGGATAATGACAAATAGCCGTAGCAGGCCACAAATCATGCATAGTCCACACAATGGGTTTTCCGGTATTTACTAATTTCTTGATATCAGAAAGAGACAAAAATCCTTGATTCACCCAATGCAGATGAATCACATCCGCCTGTTGCACTAATGGGTGCTTCGATAAGTCCGTGCCTGTATTGGCTATGGAAACTTGAAAGAGGTTCTTCTTGCTAAAGAAGTTACAGATAAAGATTATCAGTCGTTCCCAAATGAAGCGAAAAGAATTAAGCCTATGTGAAGTCCATGAATTATTTACAGAGAAAACTTTTACATGGTCTGTTTTCCGATCACGTACTAACATAGAAACCTCTACACCAGATTTACCCAATGCTTTCGCTAGTCGGTTTGCGGCGACTGCCGCTCCACCGGTTAATTCAGAGGTATTTAATATCAATATCTTCATGACTTCTCTATTATTTTCCAATAACCATTTTTCCTAGCTCCAATGCGTTCAATCCAACCATGCTCTTTCAACTTTTTTATAAGCTTCCGGATATACTGCTCTGTCAAATCCAAACGATTTGCTAAATCTATTTGACGGATAGTAGGCTCCTCTCGCAAGATCTGATATACCTCCCGTTCCATATCCGACAATTCATTTATCCGCTCATTTATCCGCTCATTTATCCGCTCATTTATCCGCTCATGAAAAAAAGTCAAGTATAAAAAACCCATCTTAT
>NZ_QTMG01000010.1:71913-158868 GCF_003635435.1 Parabacteroides sp. AF21-43
GAAAAAAAGTCAAGTATAAAAAACCCATCTTATGCTCATATACAGGAGCGGATAATCCTTCTGCCAAGCAGTTGTCAATAATACGTTGTGTTCCCCGTCCCCAACTCTCGATAAAGCCAGCTTTGTAAAAAACATCCGCTATCAACTTATTATGAGGTCTAGAGGGGTGAGGACGAGACAAGTCCTCAACCGTAATATCGTGCAAACGAGCTTCATTCCCTATCACCAGCTTGTCCTCGTAAACACGTACCTGAATTTCGGAAGAAACAAAATATTCTCGATGGATAATCGAATTCAATAAGGCTTCCCGCAGAGCCTCGTAGGGATAAACCAGTTTCTCACGCCTATGAATCCCCTCATACGATATATAACTTAATAAATATTTCGTTCGCAATATATCCAAAGCCCGATCAACCTGCTGAATCAGGTTCCCCTCGACAATATCGGTTGTCAGTACCTCCGTATCGGTAAGGAACTTTCCTATTTTAATACGAGCTTGTAACACATATCTCTGCACATTCTTTCCAAACAAGACTACAGCGGCTCTCTTGAAACGGCCTCCTACGACCAAATTCAACCGCTCCATCAAAGCCAGCAGATCCGTTTCCTGCTCGATGGAAGGAACCCGGTCTTTAGCCAATAGCTTAAAACGTTCTACCGTATCGGTATCTATGTCCTCCAATGAGAAATCCTCCTCGATCACACTTTCCCATGTCAAACCCATTTTCGCAGCCAAAAACATATTTAGCCGATTCCCTTGTAGCTCGGAAGTAACGCTTCCACTCCGGGTATAATACCGTCCATGCACGGAAATCGGCATGGCAGAAGGTTGGACTTCTATTTCCAAATATTCTTTACCGGCCTTCTCCCTCAAATGGATAAGAGGCATAATACCCGTTTTCTGAGCGATAAAGTTCGGCAGTTTCTCAATCAACTTCTTTGGCTGCTCTATCCCTACAACTTCTCCTTTATCATCGATACCGATATATAATACACCACCCTCCGTATTACAGAAAGCTGATATATAACGGGTATATTCGTCATGCCATGACTCTTTGAATTCGGTATGTTGGTTTTCTTCCATAATCTAAAATTATATCAAACTTTTTTTCTAAATATCCTCCGAACACAAGTATTTAATTTAACTAACAAGGAATATGGTAAACAATTTAAAAACAAATGATAGTTACAATCCAAATTCAATAATCCCCAAGGCAATAAACGTATATACTCCAAAAATGCACTTTTCTTATCATTATCAAAAACAAAGATTACAAATCTTATCTTGTACCAAAGATAAACATAATTATCTAAGTCTTTTATC
Organism: Parabacteroides sp. AF21-43; assembly: GCF_003635435.1. NCBI lineage: Bacteria > Pseudomonadati > Bacteroidota > Bacteroidia > Bacteroidales > Tannerellaceae > Parabacteroides > Parabacteroides sp. AF21-43. The sequence continues at coordinate 73,238 of NZ_QTMG01000010.1, forward strand.
TGATAAGAGCAGTTTAGCCTCCAAAGCTCTATACCAACATAGTCTTCTTTTATTGCTGGCTGCATATTTTTCTTAACACTCAAATAGCAACTGCTATCTCTTCTATACAATGCTAGGTTTGATTTCGAATAAGCTATTTTATACAAGCAAGCTAATTTAGCCCAAACGATTACATCTTCACCTAAAGAAATGCCCTCAGGGAAACAACCAATAGATAAAATAGCCTTTTTTCGAACAGCCACAGCTGAAGTCCAAATAGGTCCTCTCGCTTTTGAGGCCATCGTAAAATAATTATCTAAAATACCCTCATTCTCTTTAAAAGAATAATAATCAATTGATGCGGGAGTTATCATATTATTCATCTTAAATGAATAAGCTGTACCAAAAATATCACATTCCGGATATTTTTCAACCAAGAAAGCGATAGTTTTTAAATAATCAGGTAACCACTCGTCATCAGCATCAAGAAAGGCAATAATCTCACCTCTAGCTTCTTTAATACCTTGGTTCCTCGCTGCAGAAACACCTTTGTTCTCCTGTTCAATCAATCGAACTGAATTTTTAAACACAGCTTCATTTTCTGAAAGAAAATCCATCAAAACAGATAAACTGTCATCTGTCGAACCATCATTGACTATTAGAATTTCAAAATCAGAAAAGATCTGCTGTTTAACAGACTCCATGGTTCGACAAATCACTGCAGCTTTGTTATAAAGAGGAATCACTATGCTTATCATATTTACATAACGCCTTTATTAGCATAATTAATAGCTTGAGATATTTCCATTATCTTCATATGGTACATCTCATACAATTTACCCCGGTTCTTGATTTCCTGAAATCCCATCAACCCCTTATTCCAAATACGCATTCCTCCAGCTATCATTGACTTAAAACCAGCATTATACCATCCAACTTTCAAGCCACACAACCATGCACGTAAACACAACTCACAATCATCACATTGGAAGGGGGCTAAAGAGAAATCAATATGTCCTAAATGCTCAATGAATAATTTCTTGTTTAACAACATGGGGGCCCGATTTACAGCATGCACAAAATAAAAATCTTTATCTCGTAGTCTATCATCCTTATATAAATCCACATATCCCCACTTTTCCTTATCATCGGTAACGAACTCCAATCCATTCAGACCACCTAGAATAGCCATATCCGGATATTTCTTAAAATAAGATATACCTTTGTCCACCCAGTCCAAATCGGTTATCTCATCATCATCCTGCATTAAGACTATATATTCACCATTTGCGAAACGAATAGTCTTGTCATACATCACGTTCTCATACAAGTCGTTGGCACGCACCAAAAACTCATTACCACGAGTAAGAAACCTCATAAGAGACTTAGTATGTTTGTATTCAGAGCCATCATCTATTACTACGATTTCCGCGTTCGGGTACTCACGTAATTTACTAACAATACGTTTGACTCCCACGCTTTTATTATGAGATTCTATAATAAAGCTAACAAGCGGTTGATTAGTATATCCTTTCGCCAACCAATCCTCATAAGTTTTCTGCTTTCTTTTAAAGGCACGTTTCGCCAATGCCCAATAAACTTTCTCCCAATATAAACGAATATCCATTCTTCCTTAATTTATTATAGAATTTAACTGATTGAATAAAGATGTTATATACTGATCATAACTATGATACATATTATTCTCTTTAAGCAAGACATCCTTAACTCCCTCACAATGCCTTATGCTAAACAAGAGTTTTTCCCCTAACTCAGTATTTGAGTCAGGATCAAACAAGTCACCGTTCCTATGGGGCTTTATCAAACAAGCCGATCCTGCCGCAGAAGAACATAACGTATAGCAACCTGCCAACAAAGCCTCATTAATAACAGTCCCAAAAGGCTCATAGATACTAGGTAACACGAATATCTGAGCTATATTGTAATAAGCGAACAGATCCAGCCCTTCTTGTTTCCCGACAAATTGAACAGAATGCATATATATATATCCCCGTATCTGCCGTTTTAATTCGGCTTGCAACTCACCATCCCCAACTATAAACAACCGAGCTTCCGGACTTTTTCCTATTACATCATGAAATGCTTTTAATAAGAGAGATACATTTTTCACTTCTACCAAACGTCCAACATACAATATAACCTTTTTCCCTATCAGATCATACTTCTTTGTTAAAGATACAGATAAAGGAAGAGCTTGCTTCAAACGCTCACGAAAAATGGCATCAGATTGAATTATAGGGAAATAACAGTATTTCGCCTTGTATTTCAAAGAAGTACCATACCATTCCATGGATTTCGGATCCGCCAAAATTACCGCTGATAGAATATGCAACATCACATAACGCATAATTCGTTTCACCCAACTAGCATTTTGAGCCATTTTCACATTATCATCACAGACCGTAACAATCTTCAGGCGCCAATTAACCAATATCTTAAACAAACATACCAACAACCCAAGCAAGTTATACTCAGAAATGAAAACAACATCAGCCTTATTTTTCCACAATATAGATAAAACATCAAATCGCAAGTTCTTAATACCCAGAAAGCCTGGGCTCAGGTACTTTGGAATAAAAGATAAATATTCTTGAAGTCGCTTTTGATCGAACGTTTGTTCCAACGCGTTGTCAAACTCAAAATAGAACTTTGCATCAAATATCTCATCTATCGAGTTAAAAAAATCAACTCGGTAAGGAGCGATCGCCGGATGGAAAACGATAAGTTTCTTTTTCATATCAAAAAATGTTTTATCTTCGTTGAATGCCAGACCTCCCTATTTGTTTCCAACTTCATCCTCCAATAAGAACGTCTTTCCTTATTGCTTAACAAAAGGAATTGAAAAAGACGAATATAACTTTTCAGCTGGGTAATAGCAAAGATCAATCGGCAGCCAAAAATACCATAAACCTTTCGAAAATAGATGTATTGCCCCTCATATAAAAAATAAAGACGAGATTGCTTTATATAAGAAGCACGTCCCTCCAAGTGCGTAATTTGAGCAGAGGGAACAGAATAAATAGAAAAACCAGCCCGGGTAATACGGTTGCATAATTCCGTCTCTTCATAATTCATGAAAAATTCAGGAGAGAAACCACCGACCTTCAACAATACCGATTTTCGAACCATCAAATCAGCTCCTATAATAGACGCAACAGGAATGGGCTTACCTTCCTTATTGAAATACACTGACCGAGGAAAGGACAAACAAATCGGAGAGATATATAAAATAGATAGAAACTCCCATATAAAAGAGGGGAAACTCCTGCTAAAAGAAGTCGTAGGAAGCCCTCGCTCATCATATAGATTTCCACCACAAGCCCCAACATCAGGGTGCTCTATCAAATACGCATACAATTTATCGATCGCATCATTTCTCAATATGGTATCCGGGTTCAAAAACAAGATACAATCACCTGACGCATATGTCATGCCCAAATTATTCGCACGTCCAAATCCCATGTTTTCATCAGCTTGTACACATATCACTTCCGGATATTGTTTTTGTATTAACTCCAATGAACCATCACCAGAGGCGTTATCTACAACGATAATCTCATAATCAACATCTTCCGTTTTTTCTTTCACCGACTTAATACTATCCAATATTAATCGCGCAGTCTTATAATTCACATAGACGATAGAAATATTCATTTTAACATAGAATTACCATTACAACTTTCGCAAATATTTTCGTATGCGCAAGTGCTTCTTACACAAATAGTACATATAATAAAAAAATCCCAAGCCATTTAGAATCAATCGACCTCTATCTCTTAACATCACTATATCATGTTCTTTAGAGCTAAGGCCATCCATTCTGAAAACAGATACAATATCTTTCAAATATACAAATTTGAATCGTTTAGCAAACAAATTAATATTATATGCATAGTCTGAGAAGAGCCTATATTTCAAGTCATAAGAATAATTTTTATAAGCGGCCTTAGGATAAAAAATAGATTGATGGCAGATATTAGTACTACAAATCGTATAAGCAGAATATGGACCACCATAAATATACGATCGCCTTTGCGTCGGATCAACAAATAAAGCATCGCCATAATAAACAGCCTTCGGATCTCGTACACTCCTCATAGCATTCTCCACCGTAAACTCAGCCACAAATTTATCTCCCGCATTCATGAATATCAAAAAATCTCCCGTAGCCATGGACAATGCTTTATTCATCGCATCATAAACGCCATGGTCTTTCTCTACTAATAGCTTGGATATACGTTCTTTATAAGTTTTGACAATATCAATTGTCCCATCAGTGCTATCACCATCAATCAATATATACTCTATCAAAGGATAAGTTTGTGACAATACACTCTCAATCGTACCTTGAATCTCTTTCTTTGCGTTTAAAGAAACAGTGACAATACTTACTTTGAACATTCTATTTATTTTTTTATCAAATCAAAAATAGCACAGCCGAAATGACAACCACAGTTTGCCTCTATTAACTCTTGCGTCAACTTCACTTCTTTATGGAAAGAATTACTATCATCCACATATGAGAAAGTACGAATGTCGAAAAATGGGGTAATCATTTCCAATAAAAACTTCAATGAAAACACACGATGCGCATGAAACTCTATGCGCTGTTCTCCCATAGGTACCGAAAAATAGAACCGTCCCCCCGTATCTAGCAAGTTTGTGATATTCTTAAAACCGATAAAATAACCATCATAACAAATTGGATCTCCATAGCGTCCTAAACCAAAATGTTCCAACGCATGTAAGCAAGATACAGAATCAACGGGTCCAAGCTGCAGACCACCTGCCCGCATTAAATCTGCTTGGTGGAAAACTACATTTGGAATATTATCCTGCATTGGCCTTATATCAAGGACCTCTATTTCCCGAAATGATGCAACATGAGCAACAAAACCATCTATACGACTTCCAATATCCACATGACGATTAGGGTTATTATTCTTTACACAATTCGCCACATACAAGTCTTGAAAAAAATAATGGAAACTTAGAGAGCCGGCATTTTCTTCTTGATCGCTATAGCAAGGATACAAACATGTAACCGGGAACAATTCAGAAATATCCGAATATTGAGATTTTAATACCTTTAAATCTGCTTTTAATCTTTTGTATTTATTAAAAGACATTCGCCCTGACATCAAGGTAACCCCTAAATACAAATAAGAATAAAAATTAATCTTATTCTTACAAACACTTAATATCTTTCTCACGTTCATACTTTTCATATTCTAAAAACAAAATTTCTAAGACTCTTTATTCCTCAAAAAGGACAAGCTTTCTTTCAATATAGCGCAATTAGCCAACCACAATAGCGTTATATATATACTCCCCATCAACAAGACCCTCCCGATAAACAATAAATAAACAGAATGGATAGCAGCAGTCAACAACCAAGCACTCCCCAAGGACAAAGCCGTGATTACCGCATATGGAAACACATCAAACACAATGTCTTTCAGGCTAATTCCAATAAGCTTATAGGCTTGATAATGCCAATAGAACAGGCTTACAACATAAGTCGAAATATAAGCCTTTATCATGGTCTCAATTCCTAAGGGGGATGTAAAATAAAGAAGTAACAATTGAATAACTCCTTGGCTAACATTCCCTAGCAGATAAATATTTGATTTACCATATGAGATCAACAATTGTGTATATAATAGCCAAATGGGCAAAATCGTTCCTAGTAAACAAAACAATTGTAAGAAAGAGACACTTGGCATCCATTTTTCCCCAATTGTGATTAAAATAAACTCTTTAGCGACAAACGCCAAACCGATCATACAAGGAAAAGACAAAAAAACCGCAAACCGAACCATTTTCCGGAAAATATAGCATTGTCTCTGTCTCTCCTCTCGTACCTGCACCAATACTGGCTGAGCTACTGAATTGACCATACCACAAAGAATAGTATTTCCCATCAACATCCATTTATAGCCTTGAGAATAATATCCAACCCAAGTTGCGTTAAACAGCCTTCCTAATAAAACAGAGAAAAAATTATTATTGATTTGTTGGAAAATATTCGTAAGAAATATTTTTACACTAAAAGAGAACATATCTCTTAATGGACGAAAATCGAACTCTAAGGAAGGACGCCAAGGCGCTATCACACATTTTAACACAGAGCTGACACTAACATACACGACGCTTTGAAAGACCAAAGCCCAATAAGCCCACCCTTTTAAGGCAAAAACAATACCAATCAAACCAGATAGAACGAGTGCCGTAATATCAATCTTAGCTTGTTCCTTGACCATCAACTTTTTAAACATCACAGTAAAAGCGACAGTCCCGATCCCAGAGAAAAAGAAACCAACGAACAATACCCTTGACAAAGAAATCAGTTCCGAACGATTGTAAAAACGAGCAATTAAAGGAGCACTGAAGAATAAAACCACATACAAGAGGAGGCCAACAAAACAAGAAAACCAAAATACAGCATTATAATCTTTATGTGTGACATCCTGTTTATTAGTTAAAGCCACCGTAAACCCACTATTTATAATCGTATTAGCAATTCCTGTAAATATCGCCAACATCCCTACCAACCCATAATCCTCCGCATTAAGAATCCGAGCCAGATAAATACCAAACAACATCCCCAGCAACTGCTGCACCCCATTGCTGACCCCTCCCCAGAAGAGCCCTTTCGCTGTCTTATCTTTTAGTGATTGTTCTGCCATTTGATATTTACGGTAAAAGTGCCACAAAGATAAACATTTACTCTTGGGTAACGGGCAAAACCCGGAAGCTTTTCATACTTTATGTATAAAATAACAAATAGTACGTATGGAAATATGAATTAGTATCAATAGAAAACACCAATTAGTATCAATAGAAATCCGGATTTCTATTGATACTAATTAAAAAGTCTCGCACCTACTAGATATAATAAACTAATAATCAGAAATATACAAAACAGGCCCATTCTAATATAGCTTATTGTACATTTTTACATTTTACTAGTCTTGCGAACTAAAGGATGCGAAACAGGCACTCGTAGACTAATAGGCACATACACGGACATTGACAGACATAAACCGACACTGGCCGATTTGCCTCATACGGCTTACGATACCTTTGTCATGTTTTAGAAAACAAGGTAATTCATTTAATCATCTTTTAAAATTTAGAAATTATGGCAGTAAAGTACAGATTGATCGAGAGAAAGAACTTGGGTAACGACAAGACAGAAACACCCAAGAAACAGTATGCGCAAGTGGTCTATGGGGATCTCGTAGAGTTCGAGACTTTCCTTGAGGAAGTGGCAGATGGAAGTGGAGTAGGCTCCGCCCAAGTCAAGGCGGTACTCGACCGTATCAATATCGTGTTGAAACGAAATCTCTCGCAAGGGCGCAGGGTGAATGTAGGCGAATTGGGTAATTTCCGTTTTGGGGTAGGCTCTACGGGAGCCCCTACCACCGAGGAATTTACCACCAGTTTGATCAAAGAACCTAAAGTTGTCTTTAGCCCCGGAAAGGCCTTGAGAATAGCTAAGAAACTCACTAATTTCGAGAAAAAGGAACTCTCCGAACCGCAAAGCGGGGGTAGCCAAGACAGCGAAAGCCCTGACGAGATCTAAAATCTCAATCTCTATTCGCGGTGGATTTATGCTTTCAATACGTAAATCCACCGTATTGTTTCCAATATAAAACAAAAAGCAAGCGGATGCGTTCCTACATCTTAAACGTATGATGATTATCACCCGAGACGAGAAACGAACCATCCAAGTCCAAGAGAGAACGATCGAGGTAGTCCCTATCTGGGAATGGATTCTCAAGCCTTCCCCGCATAAATCCTCCGTATAATATCCACCACCTTCATACCTTCCAAGACGTTGGTCGTTATGATCTCGCCGGGGGCGCCGGAAAGGACATTGACCACGTTACGGATCACGAAGTTGTGGTTTTGGGCGGAGCCTTTGTAAGGGCCATAATCATTGCCGGGGTTGGTAGGGGCCAATTCCGGCATTTCATACCCCTTGATATGGCAATATTCTACCTCATTCATATATTGACCGCCGATTTTCACGCTGCCATTCTCAGCCACGATCAGCATGCTGCTTTCCAGATTCTTGTCCCATACCGCCGTAGAGTAGCTCAAACTACCCATTCCACCGTTCACGAAATTAAAATTCACGAAACCGGAATCCTCAAAGGCGGTCAGTTTCTCGTGGTTGAAGTCGGCGAAACGGGTCTGGATATTACAGATATCCCCGAATAACCAGTACATAATGTCGATGAAATGGGAGAATTGGGTGAATAAGGTACCACCATCCAAGGCAGCGTCGCCATGCCATCCTCCGGGTTTATAGTAGCGTTCGTCACGGTTCCAGTAGCAATTCAGCTGCACCATATAAATCTGGCCTAATTTTCCGGACTCAACCATCTCCTTGATCCAGACCGAAGGCGGGGAATATCGGTTTTGCATCACGCAAAATACCTGCTTACGGAATCTCAGCGAGGTATAAACCACTTTCTCGGCATCCGCCAAGGTCAAGGCCATAGGCTTTTCTATGACCACATGATGTCCGCTTTCTATCGCTTGGATCGCCATCTCGGCATGTAAACCGTTGGGTGTACAAATATTCACCACATCTATATCCAATCCCAAACGGAATAGTTCATCTATATTCCGGGCGAAAGGGACTGCGTAAGCCTCGATCCCCAGCTCCTCTTTCGGACGGATATCACACAAAGCGACCAACTCTGCCCCTTCATCCCGGGTAATCATCTCGGCATGACGCTTACCTATATGACCACAGCCGATCACGGCGAAACGTATCTTCTTATTCATAAAACACTCTTTATAGATTCTATAATATAAGCCTGCTCCTCTTCTGTCATCTCCGTATGAATCGGCAAGGATAATACGGATCGGCTCAAGCGAGAAGCGACATTCAAATCCCCGGAAATCCGGCATCGACCCCTCATCACCTCCTGCTCCTGCAAAGGCAATGGATAATAAATCATAGAAGGAATACCTCGTTCTTTTAACGCTGCTTGTACTTGATCCCTCTTTTCTACAGCTAGCTGTACCGTATATTGATGATAGACATGCGATGAAAAGACTGATTTTAGCGGTTTGCGTACAGTTTTCAATCCGGAAAAGGCAGCATCGTATCTAGCAGCCACTTTACAACGAGCGGCGGCAAATTCATCCAAATACCGAAGCTTAACATCTAAGACAGCGGCCTGCAAGGTATCCAAACGGGAGTTGCAGCCCACCAAAGAATGATGATATTTCATCTTTTGCCCATGATTGGCGATCATTCGCAGGCGTTCGGCCAATCGCACGTCGGAAGTAAACATCGCCCCACCATCTCCATAACAAGCCAACGGTTTCGAGGGGAAGAAAGAGGTCGTACCTATAGAGGCGATCGTACCGGCTTTCTTTACCGTTCCATCCGAGAAGGTATAATTAGCACCGATGGATTGGGCATTATCCTCGATCACATATAAATTATGGCGGCCAGCGATACTCAAGATCGATTCCATATCACAACACTGGCCAAAAAGATGAACCGCGATAATAGCTCTCGTCTTTTCAGACAGGGCATCTTCTATCTTTTCCGGGTCTATATTGAATGTACCGGGATCTACATCCACTAATACCGGCACTAGGCCAAGAGCCAAAGCGACCTCAGCCGCAGCGATATACGTAAAAGCAGGAACGATCACCTCATCGCCCGGATGTAAGTCGAATGCCATCAAGGAGATTTGCAAAGCATCCGTACCGTTGCCGCACGGGATCGCATAAGGAATACCTAAATAATCTGATAAATGGTTACAAAATCCCTTCACCTGAGGGCCATTGATAAAGGCGCAAGCATTTATCACCGTTTGCATGGCAGGATCGATCTCACTACGCAAACGTTCATACTGCTTCCGCAGATCTACCATCTGTATCTGTTTCTCAAGCATCTTATCCATTCAAAAAATAGGGCTATCCCGTCGTTAAAACGGAATAGCCCCCTCATTATTGCGTTTATCTTATTATTTCACCTCGCTACCCGGTTTCACCTCTTTCTCCGGGGTGATAACGGCCAGCTTTCCATCGAAATTCTCGGCGGAGAGAATCATACCCTCGGAAACAATACCTTTCAGCTTACGGGGAGCTAAGTTAGCGATGAAGCAAACTTGCTTGCCTACCAATTCCTCGGGTTTATAATGCTGGGCGATGCCCGATACGATCGTGCGTTTCTCCAGACCATCGTCTATACGGAACTGAAGCAGCTTATCCGCTTTCGGAACTTTCGTGCATTCCAGCACCGTACCCACACGGATATCCAGTTTCATGAAATCATCGAACTCAATATTCTCACGGATCGGTTTCGCCTTATAATTCGCTTCCTCATTCGCTTTCTTCGTATCCAATAATTTCTGCACTTGGGCCTCGATCACACTATCCTCTATCTTCTCGAACAACAACTCTGCCTTGCCCAATTGATGACCGGCCTCCAATAGATCCGTAGCACCTAGGCGATTCCATCCCAACGGCTCTACATTCAGCATCTTATTCAGTTTCTCCATGCTAAACGGCAAGAACGGCTCAAAAGCGATCGCCAGATTAGCCGTAATCTGCAAAGCGATATTCATGATCGTAGCGACACGAGGCATATCCGTCTTCGCCAACTTCCAAGGCTCCATATCAGCGAGATACTTATTTCCGATACGGGCTAGGTTCATCGCCTCTTTCTGAGCGTCACGGAAGTGGTAGGTATCCAACAGGCGTTCCACGTTCTCTTTCACATCCGCAAAATCCTTCAAGGTCTGACGATCATAATCCGTCAACTCACCTGCCGCCGGCACCTTACCCTCGAAATACTTATCCGTAAGGACTAATGCACGGTTCACGAAATTCCCTAAGATAGCGACCAACTCGTTATTATTACGAGCCTGAAAATCTTTCCATGTGAAATCATTATCCTTTGTCTCCGGTGCGTTGGCCGTCAAGACATAGCGCAACACGTCTTGCTTGCCCGGCATATCCACCAGATACTCGTTCAACCAAACCGCCCAGTTGCGGGAAGTAGAGATCTTGTCGCCCTCCAAGTTCAAGAACTCGTTGGCGGGGACATTCTCCGGCAAGTTATAAGAACCTTCCGCTTTCAGCATGGAAGGGAACACGATACAATGGAACACGATATTATCTTTACCGATGAAATGGACCATTTTAGTCTCCGGATCCTTCCACCAAGTCTCCCAGCTATCCGGCAGTAACTCCTTCGTATTAGAGATATAACCAATCGGAGCGTCGAACCATACATACAGCACCTTTCCTTCCGCCCCTTCTACGGGAACAGGGATACCCCAATCCAAATCACGACTCACCGCACGGGGTTGCAGACCCATATCCAGCCAACTCTTACACTGCCCGTAGACGTTCGGCTTCCATTCCTTATGATCCTCCAAGATCCATTTACGCAAGAATGGCTCCCACTTATCCAAAGGCAGATACCAATGCTTCGTCTCACGCATCACCGGCTTGCTGCCACTGATAGCGGATTTCGGATCGATCAAATCCGTCGGGCTAAGGGAAGTACCGCAAGCCTCACACTGATCGCCATACGCTTTCTCGTTTCCGCAATGCGGACAAGTACCCGTAATATAGCGGTCGGCCAAGAATTGCTTCGCCTCCTCATCGTAGTATTGCTCGCTTGTTTTCTCGATGAATTCGCCTTTATCATACAATGTACGGAAAAAATCCGAGGCCATCTGATGATGCGTAGCGGAAGTAGTACGTGAATAGATATCAAACGTGATACCGAACTCCTCGAACGATTTCTTGATAATACCGTGGTAACGATCCACCACATCCTGCGGTGTGATCCCCTCTTTCTTCGCTCTCAACGTAATGGGTACCCCATGCTCGTCCGAACCACCAATCATCAACACTTCCTCTCCCTTCAAACGAAGGTAACGGGCATAAATATCAGCAGGCACATACACCCCGGCCAAGTGTCCGATATGCACCGGTCCGTTCGCATACGGCAACGCCGTAGTAATCAGCGTTCTCTTAAAATGTTTTTCCATACCTTGTGTTCTCTTTTTGAGGGGCAAAGGTACGGAATAATTTGGTTAGACGAAAAAGAATAATTTCCTTTGTGAGTGAGTTTCCTCTTAATGAGGCTAGGAACTTTACCTCTAATAATAAATATATGGGAAGAAGACATAAAAACAAGGTATAAAAAAAGAGCTTACCGCTATTGGACATAAGGCGGAAGCTCTTGACATCATCGAAAAAGGTAATTTCTTCGACAAAAAGAAGATTATTATAATAAAGATCGAAGATAAGATTTACACGGCGGCTATTACGACTTCCGAGAAAGGGACTTTAATCTCATTTATTTAAATTTAAATTGAGAATATACATTTAAGCATTGAAAGATTGCACCCATCCTTCAATGCCCAAACATTCCGATTAGTCATAAGGATTGATAATCTCCGTGGAAGTCTTTTCATCGACTAGCGTACCATCCACCATAATTCCGATCGAGATTTTTGACTTGGATTCATCATCCAGTTTCACCGTAAGATGATAGCTATGCGAAGGCTCCAAAGTCAAAACGTTCGAATAGGTATGAGGTTCCTTCTCGCCGGGCAAGGTGAGACTGATGGTATATTGCAAGGCCCTCCCCGCCGCACCTACGTTGAAATAGGCGGTCTTGTAGCTATAGTTGTTCTTGTTGAAGGTAAAGCTACGGCTCGACGCGTCGGCGGCGTACAGGGTGATAGCGTAATCCGAGAGGTTTTTCTTGATAAAATCGCTGAACTCGACATTTACCGAGGAGTTTGCCAAGGCACATTTCAGCGTTACTTCCGTTGGCTCCACGGGTTTGACAGTAAACGAGGTATCTTTTGCCAGACGAGCTTGCCCCCAACCGCTATTGGTACGCTCTGCCTCACTCTCCGTGCAACTCTCTGCCGTAAGGAGATAGCCGGAGCCAGCGCTACAAGTGATTGGAGCACCGGCGATATCGCCATATTTACGGGAGGAGAAAACCACCGTCTCGCCACGGGAAAGGCTCACGTTGAAATCCTTTACATCAAAGCCGGACAAGGCACGGGTAACAATCTCGATTTTCGAGGTATCGACTACGGATAGCCAAATTTCGCCCTGCTCTTCAGTGAGTACCGTTTCCTCCTCGCTCGTGCAAGCGGAGAACGAGAAAAAGCATAGGACAGATAATAGGTATAGGATTCGCTTATTCATAATCATAATTCAATGTTACATTATCTATTTTAAGGACACTACCGACTACACGATCTTGATTGTAAGGACTAGTGGAGTATCCTCCTTCAACTTGCCGCATATTACCAATATCTGTATTTGTGCCAGATTGGAAAAAGATTCCAATATAAGCAGCCTTTGTAGTTGACTGTGTATAGGTAAAATTTAACGTTTCTTTCTTATAAACATCTTGAGTCATAGAATTAAATTCCTGAGTAGTCGCTATTTCCACATTATTGCTATCATATATTTTCGCATAAGCGATACACTGATCAGTAGAAGGTAGAGGAGCATATTTGTAATCAAAAGAAATACTCTTTGGACGTGCGGTATGCGCAATTCCTAACGAATAGGAATCACTATTTTTATCAAATGTCCCCGTAAATAAATACCCAACATACGCCGTTCCATTATCACGAGTATAAGAATAAACACTTGCTCGCTTCCAGCTACCACTTACATTACTATTATAAAAAGCCAATGTTGAAATCTCTGCCGCTTTTTCGCCATCTTTTTTATCTGTTGTAGACCAAGTTCCCGAACACCAGCGCCATCTTACACCATAACCTGATCCTTTATTCGAACCGAAAAGACCTCCTGAGTTAGCATTCTCAGCCCCATTCGTTGTCTTTTCATTACGGGTATTCCAGTTTGTACAATAATCGCAATACATATCCGCATCCCAAGTTCCATTACCACTATGCAATTTCGTGCTACTCCACGCTTCCATATCCCCATTCGCTATCACTTGTGCGCTCTCCGTCGTCACCGTTTGAGTATTGCTGCTTAATACGCCTCCGAAGCGGGAGCGGATCGTATAGTTTTTGGATGGCTCCAAACCTTTGATTACATAGCGGCCATCAGAGGTCTTGTCCGAGGGGATCCAAGTCTCTCCATTATCGGCAGAAGCCTCGTACACAACATTGGCGATCACCTTATCGGCCATGTCAGCCTTATGAGCAGTCATGTTATCGGCTGTCATAGGCGTGATGTAGATGAACTTGCTCCATACATCGCCATCGCTTTGCGCAGGAAGGGTGAAGGCTGGAAGATCCGGATCGCATTGAACGATATAGCGTGTACGTCTCACTAAATCACTATAACTCCATGTATGCGTAACCGTCTCGCCTAATTTATTCTGGCCGGCAAGGATCAAGTTATAGGTCTTACCCTTACCCCCTGAGACGAAGAAGTCCTCACCGTTTGTCAATGTCTGTGAAGGCGTAACTCCCGAGCCGCCAGTCTCAGAGACAGTCAAGGTATAGAAATTATATTGTTCCACCAATTGATCCGCCATCTGAGGACGAATAACAGCACTCGCCAAAAAAGCCGTAAGGGAAACCGATTTCACCTCGCCCTCCACGATCGTTACCTTATCACTCTCGCCATAGAAATAAGGGACAGCGGACATGCCCGCCTCCCCGCCATAAGCCGCTTTTACTCGGTACTCGCCCACAGGCAGGAAACAGCCCGCCTCCACGCCCGGCGGCAGGGTCTTCACGGTCTCACCCGTAGCGGCACAGACGATCGTTATCGTAAAATCTGAGACGGTGGGAATCACGCCTTCCGCCAGCGAAGCCTTCGTCTGTACGTCGCTGACAGCAGATTCCACCTCGATCCCCGTGAGGAGCAAACGTCCCTCCCCCTTGCCACCATTACGGTCGATAACCTCATCGGCGCAACCCGCCACCATCCAGCAAAGGGTGGCCAAGGTCATTATCTGTCGTATCATCTTTCTCATATCCTATATCAATGCTTTTTATTCATAAACCAATTCCATCTCGTCTATCCAAAGGGTACTGCCTTCCCCCCCGATGAAGTAATCACCGTACTTGCTAGCCGCCGCCACGATGACGATATATTTGGGCGTACGATTCGTCGCACGATATTCCAAGGGTATCTCAACCTGCTTATAGCTCGTGGTAGACTGTCCGCTGATGAACTCGCCATAGGCGATGATATTACGGTCGTTCTTGTCGAAGACCTGCCGGACAGAGGGCTTGGTACGGATCTCGTAAGGTTCCGGCTTATCCGAGAGGGCGATATATATCTGGCAAGAGTCCGGACGGCCCCGAAGGTTTTCCAGACTGCCCACATCCTGCCCGATACGATTGATCGTGGTAGAGGTATATTTATATTGGAACTTGAGGGAGGTAGGGAATGAGGTGAACGGACGGCCCAATTGCAGCACGCCATTCGTGCCGTCCAACGCGAAATCGCCCGTGAAGATATTCCCGGCCCCCAGCTTGATCACGGCGTCCTTGGATTCCAGCAAGGCAGCTTTCCCTGACACGCTCTCGGTCGTAGGCGTCGTCAGATTACCGATGAAAGCCGCCGCACCCGGGTTGCCGGTTCCCCAGAAGGAGGTTCCACCCGAAGGCCACGGATTCCATTGCTTGCCGTCTTGCGACCAATCCTCGAAACCGCCATTTGTCAAAGCGATCTCACCGGCAGTGGTAAACGAGCCGCTGCCCGTTTGCGCATTGTCTACGCTGATGCGATAATCATAGGCTGTACCGCCCCGCAGCCCGCCGATCGTAGCGCTGAAAGAGGCACCCGAGGTCTTCACGTCTGCCGCCGTGCTCCACGCGGAAGCCGTCTGTTCCTTATATTCCACCACCGGGGTCTTGCCGCTTTGCACAGAGCCGGTAAGCGTGGCTTTCGTCACCATGGGGAAGACGCTCGACGAGGTAGAGGCACCGCCCTCGCTTTGCTCTATCACCACTTTCCATTCCTGCCATACCTCCTCGCCGGCACGAGCCGCATAAAAAGTCTGCGGATAGGTAAAGTCGCGCACGGTAGTAGGATCGGGCGTGACACGTCCATAGGCCCCACCAAGGTTAAGCGTACGAATTTTGATGTTGGAAAGATCCTGATCCGCACTCACGTAGATCACGGCGACACGGCTGACAGGATCTACCAAATGATCCACCATGCCGTCTACGTCTACCGTACGATCCACGATCTGGCGTACGGTAAGTGTCCATGGATTATCTTGGTAGGTACGGACGTTCAGCTCAAGCGGCGTGGAGAGGTCGAGCCGCGTATTGGCCGACAACGAGAGGCTATCAAGCGAGGCAAAATCATGAAAAGGGAATTTCTCCTTATCGTCGCATCGTGCGGAGTCCAGCTCGATCGTCGCGTCGCGCGGATCGAGGATGAGGCGCGTCAGTCTCAGCCGTGACACATCCACGGAGTCGTTCACATAGAGTGTCACGGTGCGAGCCGAGCGATCTATATCCACGCCGGAGGCTACCGTCCCGTCTTCCGAGGCACGCAGGCCCTCAGTCACGATCTCACTGATCGTTCCCTCCACCAGTGGGTAAGGAATATCGTTATCAATAGCGCACGAGGCCAGTCCCAACAAAGTTACCAGACCGGCCGCACGTAAATTCTCTTTAAACATCAATCGTTGAATCTTCATTAAATTATATTTTCTCCATTAAAGATAGAAGGTCATGCCTATGTTGATCGAGAAGAGGTTGATCTTGAAATTGCCGGAGGAGACACGCTGATGCCCCTCCTCTATCTGGTTCGTCTTTTGGTCGATCCACTTGAAATCGAAACCCATCACGCCAACCGATACCTCTACGGCCGACCAGTCGGTGATAAAAGCCGTCATCCCGGGAGCGATACCGATCTGCAGGTTCTGCGCCGTTTGGTAGGAGCCGTCGTAGGTGGCACCCGTACCGGTGGAATTCTTGCCCGTACCGTATCCATAGGTGAGGCGCGCCTCGTTGAACAGGCCGAATATCTTGCTGCGTCCGATAGGCATATAGGTGCGCAAGAAACCGGATACCTCGTACTTATGCTCCAGATAATAGAGGTTGTCGAGGCTGATGTTGAAATCCTCGCCGAGATTCAACTCGAAGTTCTTCAAGTCGAGGTAGTCGCGGTGATAGGCGAAACGCATGCCCGCGGAGATGTTGTTGCGGAAGAAGTAACCCACGTAGGGACTGACACCGAAGTTGTAGCCTTTTCCCTCCACGTTCTTCAAGACGAGGAAGTTCAGATTCCCCTCATCGTGCTCGGAGTAGGAAACAGTTCCTCCCGCCATCCACGTACCTTTCGGGATGAAGACGGTCTCTTGCACTTCTCGGTCGATACGATTCATGGCTCTCTTGCCACGTTGGGCCCAAGTCTCCCCTACGCAAAGGGCGCAGAGGAGGGCCAGACAGATTAGTTTATTTATTCTCATTTTTCCTATTCTAGTCATATTTCATCGGGAGATTCGGAATCCCCTCCCCCACCGGGCTCCGGCGTGCCGGGTTCGGCGGGTCCAGAGGGCGTGCCCTTGGAACGTTGCTTGTAGGCGGTTCGTACCTGGGCGAAAAGATGAGTCGCGTCACGAACAAATACGCGCGCCTCTTCCGAGGGTTGCAACAGGCTGGAGGCATTGGCCAGTGCGCACATATCGTCCAGCAGGTCTTGCGCCTCGGAGGACAGCTCCTTGGAGGTCACATTCTCTGTGCGTACCGATCTCGATTTGTCGCGTAGGGCGGCCAGCTCGGCATAGCGATCGTTGAGCCGTCGTAGCTCGGCGATGTAAGGTGCCAGTTGCAGAGTGACTACCGAGTCGGCGAACTCGGGCTTCGCTAGGTCGATAAGCAGGCCATTGATCACCTCCGTCTCCTGCGCTGTGGGCAGGTTGGCGAAGTCGCGGTAACCGCGCAAGGCGGGTTCCATCCGTTGGGCGGCGGTACGCTCGGCGGCAAGGGGCAGCTTGGCGTAATCGAGCACGCGGCGGACTATGTAGTTACCCGCCGTATCCCGATCGGCCTCCACTTGCTGCATTTCCGGGGTCTCCTCCGAGGAGGAGGCTTGCATCGTCAGTTCGGTCAGCTCATCGATAATGCCATTCATACGTGTCACCTGTCCGGCGGAAATGTTTAGCGCGGGCACTCCGCTATCGGCTAGCAACGAGATCTCGTCCGGCGATTCGGAATCGGAGCCGCTCGGCATCAGTTTCATGTAGCGTTTCAACAGACTTAGCTTCTCGGCCTTGTTCAAGTTACCTAACGACATCGGAGGAATCAATGTGAATGTACCCATAATTCGATTTTTTTTGAAGGTTATTATTCGTTTGTACCCGTTCGAAGGGTCGAAAAGCCCATTCCGGTTTCCAAAAATGGATTTTGAGGAGTCGAGAGCCGTTTTCCCGCTTCAGGAGGTGGATCTCGAGACCTCGAAATGTATTTTCTTGTCCCGGGAAAGCATCTCGAGCCCCCGAAAGGCATTTACCGGTCTTAGGAAATGGATTTCGAGGGGTCGAAACGGGTTTCGCGAATATAGGGAATTATTCCCAGATAGTAGGCGTTCCGTCATAAATGAGGGAAAGATCGTCTACATATAGGGTGCTTCCCGCACCTCCGGTCATGTAATCGCCGTATTTACTGGATGAGCAAACCACGATGATATGGGTGGGCTGATCCGTCAGGTTCTTATATTTCAACGGGATGTTGAACTCTACGTAGCCATCGCCCTCCGTAGCCGCCCCGGAAGGGAGCTCGCCGTAGGCGATGATGTTTTCATCATTCTTAAAATCGATGAAAGTACTTTGATTGCCATTATCAATCGTATAGGTCTTTTTCGCCAAAGCGATATAAATAGCGCACTGGTCGAGTGTCTGATCTTTTACAATAGTTACGCCTGCTGGAACATTCTTTACTAGATTTATCACATTAGACGTATATTTATAAAAACCTTTCAGCGCAATAGGCCGAGCGGTAAAGGATTGACCAAAATTGACGGTCGCAGTCTGAGTCCATATATTTGTTGAACCAAATGATCCCGTGTACAAACTGGCTGCGGCAAATATTCCCCCCATCAAATCCACCTTACCAGACTCCAGTTTAGCAGCCTTACCTCCTTGCGTATGAACAAAATCCGTGACGGCTTGTGTCGGGGTCAAACCACCCATCTTCGCGCCCTCGTTACTTGTATCCCAAAATTTGGAATCCGTGGCAGCATTAGGTGAGCTACCATCCCAGCCATCCAGGGATCCATTTTGTAAAGCAATCTCCGCCGCCGTAGTAAATTCTCCCGTAGCGACACTAATCTCTCCGTCTGTCAACCGATATTCGTAAGCCGTGGTGGAAGTCAATCCCGTCAAGGTAGCCGAGGCGGAAGAGGCCACCGTATTAACCGTGGTCGCCACATCCATCCAAGTATCCGTATTCTTTGGACGATACTGGAACTTCAAGGATGAAAGCTCACCGGAATCAAGCGTTATGTCAGTAGCCGTCAGATAAGCGAGCTGGCTCCACGGGTTCGCGGACAAGGTAGCGCCGCTCTTTGCGTTCGGATCGATCGTGAAGTCGTATGTGTACTGGTTCATCGTAGGATCTATCGTTACGGTTACATTTCCTGTGCCGGTAGCCTGATTCTTAAAGTTCAAGATATAATGATCTTTCGCACTGACCTCCGAGATTTTTTGCTCCTTGGAGTTCGTTTTTCCGGCAGCGGTAGTGACCGTATAGGCCACCGTTAAGTCGGAAACCGGGAAATAGGCCACACTCGTACCTTTCGGGGCGAAATCCACCGGAGTGATCGAAGCGGTAGCGCTCTTCACCTGCACCTTGATAGAACCGTTGCCCAGTTTGTCCAAGAAAGCCTGCTCGAAAGCCACCGTCACCTTCACGTTCGCCAAGGAGCAAACCAAATTGGCTGTCGCTGTCTTGCCTTTCTCGATCGTCACCGTCGTCTTGCCCGTGTAATAGGCACGATCCGCTCCGGCATTGCCGTCCCATCCGTTGGAAACGGCCTCGATGGTATATTCTCCCTGTTTCAAGGAAATCTCTTTGCCGGACAACTCCGTATGGTCGTTCGTCTCATACTTGGTCACACCGGCGGCGTTCTTTATCACCACACGCATCTGCTTGGAATTGTACGTAGCGTCAGCCTTCGTGTTCACCTCCGCGCTTTGCTCCAAGGTCACACGCAAGTAGCCTTCGCTTCCCTGTGTGCTCAATTCATCACCTTGACAAGAATAGAAGAAAATACCGGTTAAAAGCAATAATATAAATTGATATGTTTGTCTCATACTTCTATTCCTCCTTTTACTTTACTATGATAGATAAAACGGTCTCGTCATTAACATTTCCATCATTATCTTCTAGACGGATCTTAAAGACATGGCCATTAGCAGAAGTTGTCGTTTGATAAATACTTACCGCTTGAAAGAATTCGCCTAAGGGGAATTGGTAAGAAGTAGCGCCAGCAGCAGGAGCTTTCAGATTAGGAGCGATCATCTTTATTAATGTCATTACCGGACTGCTATCAGTCGCACCGACAAACTCTACTCCCTTGCTAAAATCACAACCTTTCTCTATTAATTGTGGATCACTGATTACCGAGTCAAAGCCTGAATTACCTGCTTCTATAACCACTTTCATACTTTTCAGTCCGCTCTCACTCGTAATAGT
Source organism: Parabacteroides sp. AF21-43 (assembly GCF_003635435.1). Classification (NCBI taxonomy): domain Bacteria; kingdom Pseudomonadati; phylum Bacteroidota; class Bacteroidia; order Bacteroidales; family Tannerellaceae; genus Parabacteroides; species Parabacteroides sp. AF21-43. Next base: position 93,901 of record NZ_QTMG01000010.1, read on the forward strand.
GGCTATTGCCTCCGCTTTTTTATCCGTATCATCCGGTAGCGTATAAGTAGTTAGAGGTATTGAAACTTTTATAGCGGAAGGATCACTCGGATCCACCGGACCCTCCGGCTCATCGCCGCCATCGTCCACCACCGGCACATCTACGGAATCCGTCAGCCCATTCCACGTCACCTCAGCAGAGATCTCGATACCCTGCAAACCATTCGGATTTTCCGGATCATAAGTGCCCGGCTTCATCGTGATGGCCAACGCGTCGCCACCCAGCCAGTCGGAGCTCTCGGCCGAGGCGGGCTTCGTGATCACACGGCTCTCGCGTATATCCTTATTATCCTTATTCTTTCCCACGAAAGAGACTGTTATCTCCTTTACGCCCTCATCTAGCATCCAATAGAAAGCGGAGGGTTGCGCAAAAGCCTCCGTTCCAGAGTAGGTAAGCACCTTGCTCCGCGTACCGGCCTTCACCGTGATCGACCAGCTAGTAAAGGAAGTCTGCATTTCCGTGGAATAAACAAGCTGTATCTTCGTATTTTCCATCTTACAAGTAACGGTGACATCGGTAGCCTCACCTTTCTTCACGGCGAAAGAGGTGCTTCCACCATAGTAAGGATCTGTCTCTGTCGGACCGCCCGGCTTATGGGCATACATCGTGTAGCTGTCTACCGGAAGTTCCACGGAGGCATTCGTAGGATCGTAAGTAAGGGTTTTGTAAACGCCCGTGCTGTTACTGATCTCCACGATATATCCCGTGGCGCTCACCGATGGGATAGACTCTGGAGTTCCGGGGTTAGCATCGGCCTTGGTCTGCACGTCGTTGTTCTTCGCGTCTACAGCTACCCCAAGATTCAGCAAGCCCATCTCGGAGGAGCCATCCTCTTTCCCGAGGATCTCGTTCTTCATCTCGCAGGAAGCCAGCCCCATTACTAGAAGGCAACCTGCCATTATCGTATATTTTATATTCATCATTAAATTCGTTCTACTGGTTTTACATCCTAATAACTATTAGAGCCAATCGGAAGGGATCTCGATATCGATAGGCTTATCGTTCGTGGAATCATCGAAAGTAATCGTGATGCCTACCTTGCCGGTGGTATCCTCTACTTTCGGGTTGACAGTGATTGTCCACATGCTGCCCCACTTCATCTCGCGGGTCAAGGTATTGACCTCGGCCTTCGTTCCATCTGCCTTCTTGGTAAACTGGAAAGTCGCCGTCACGTTCTCCCCGGCCTCGGCCAGCTTCACGTAAAGAGGATCCGTATCTCCCTTCGGCCAGATGATCGGACCGTTCTCACCTGCCGCTTGGGTAGAGAAATGAACGGCGTAATCAGAGAAATAAGTAGCCATCGTATCGCCAAATTTCACGACCAGCTTTCCGCAGGCCGGCTTACAAGCCACATTTACAGCCGCTACCTTATCGCTATTCACGTCGAATCGGCTAGAGCCATACATATAGATACCGTTACGGGTGGAGGCATTCACGTTAAACTCTTCCCCATCAGAAGCTACTACCGTGTAAGAGCCGTTGCTCAACTCGATCAAACCTGTGGGCCTTTCCGAGTATTTCCACTCACAGCCCGATACCACATGGCCTTGCGCATCCAAGATTTTCACCTTGTAATCCGCAAGGGGACGATCCGTCAGGTATGTACTCTCATCGACAGCTTTTGTCTTCGTATCAAAGACCGTCTCGGCGGCAAGGTCTAGTATTACCGCACCTTTTCCGCCCATAGCCTGCGAGCCTCCCTCCTCGGAGGAGCAAGCGCTCAACATTAGGCCTCCCGCCAAGGCACAGACCATTTTTACTAATAAAGTCCTCAATTTTCTCATGCAAAAATTTATTGATTTCTGTTTTTTTAATTTACCTAATAAAAAGTGTACAAAAGAACGACTTCGTTAGGAATCTCACAAGGTCAATTTTTATTATTACCTATTCTTTTTTTTAGATTCCATTTTATACAACAACAAGAACAGAGCGTCTTACGATTATCTTCTGTCCTGTTTTTATTCTTCATTATTCTATTTATTAGATTGAGTCCAAATAAAAATATCCTCAAAAAAACGTATATTTGCCATCAAAATTACGTAAGAATATGGAAAATGACATCCCTAAAATAGACCTGCCACAAGATTGGGTAATAGGAAAACTCTCGGAGAAAGACATTGGATTGCTGAATTTATACGCTAATTATCCTTGTCGACTAAAAGCGGGAATATTCGTGTTATGCCTAAGGGGAGAAGTGGAAGCATCTATAAATCTGACGCAATTTAAAGTAGAGGCCGGGAGTTTTATTACGATTCTGCCGGGTACGATTTTCCAGATTCATAGAATGGATAGAGATCTGCAAATTTATTTCATGGGATTCTCGTCTGATTTCATCAATCAAGCGAATATCAATAAATCGGTCATGGATATGCACTATGCCATAAAAGATAGTCCTGTTTTCAAACTAAAAGAAGAAGCCCAATCATTATTGAGAGATTATTTCGAATTGTTGATCAAGACATATCAGTTTTGTGTCTCGCAATTAAACAGGAGTCTCATCAACCACCTGTTTTCCGGAATATTAATGGGAGTCAGCATCATGTATAAAGATAAGACAACAGACACGTCCAATCTCTCTAAAGCCGAAATTATCAGCAAGAACTTCACTCAATTAGTCATGCAAAACTATACCATGCAACGATCCGTTGCATGGTATGCCAAGCGGCTTGGCATCACACAAGCGCATCTAAGCAGCATTATCAAACAAACTACCGGAAAAACTTGCATAGAGATCATAACCTCCATGGTAATCATGGACGCTAAAGCTCAACTGAAATCAACGAACCTTTCCATCCACGACATAGCCTATACGCTAAATTTCACGAATATGTCTTTTTTTGGAAAGTATTTCAAGCGGTATGTGGGCATGAGCCCACAGGAGTATAGAAATAGTTAGTCGATACTCACATTCCCCAATTCTCCCTATCCAAACTCCTATACTGTATCGCCTCCGCCAAATGCCGGACTTCGATATGTTCCGAATTATCCAAGTCGGCTATCGTGCGGGAGACTTTCAGGATACGGTCATAGGCACGGGCGGAGAGGCAGAGACGTTGCATGGCGGTTTTGAGGATGGAGAGGCCGGAAGCGTCGGGAACGGCGTACTGATGGAGTAGCTTGGAGTTCATCTGGGCATTACAATAAATACCCTCATAAGCGGCAAAACGCCTTTCCTGGATCGCACGGGCTTTTATGACCCGCTCACGGATAGCGATACTAGGCTCTGAGGGCTGTTGCTCGGATATCTTCTCGAAAGGGACAGGGACAATCTCTATCTGGATATCGATACGGTCCAATAAAGGGCCGGAAATGCGGTTCATATATTTCTGGACGGCTCCGGGAGAACAGAGGCAAGGACGGTCCGGATGGTTGTAGTAGCCGCAGGGACAAGGATTCATGGAGGCCACAAGCATAAAGCCGGCCGGATATTCCACCGTGAAACGGGCACGGGAGATATTGATCACTCGATCTTCCAATGGCTGCCGCATGACTTCCAAGACACTCCTGTTAAATTCCGGCAACTCATCCAAAAAAAGGACACCATTATGAGCCAAGCTGATCTCTCCCGGCTGCGGGAAAGTGCCCCCTCCTACCATGGCGACATTAGAGATCGTATGATGGGGAGAGCGAAAAGGACGTTGTACCATCAAGGAGGTGCCACCTCCTATCTTACCGGCTACGGAATGGATTTTAGTTGTTTCCAAGGACTCATGCAAGGTAAAAGGGGGCAAGATCGTGGGGAGACGCTTCGCCAACATGGACTTGCCACTTCCGGGAGGGCCTACCATGATCAGATTATGCCCGCCGGCGGCGGCCACCTCCATCGCACGCTTCACGTTCTCTTGTCCCCGGACATCGGAGAAATCGCAATCAAACAATTGCTGGCGGTCGTAAAACTCCTTACGGGTATCAATAACCGTAGGTCGCAATGTAGGTTTCCCCTCCATAAACTCCAGCACCTCTTTGATATTCGAAGCTCCATACACTTCCAGATCGTTCACCACCGCAGCCTCACAAGCGTTTTGCTTGGGTAAGATAAAGCCCTTAAAGCCTTCTTCCCTAGCCTTGATAGCGATAGGCAATGCCCCTTTTATCGATTGGAGGCTCCCATCCATAGAAAGCTCGCCCATCAATACGAATTTGGATAAGTTGGATGAATCTATCTGCTCTGCCGCCGCCAGAATACCGATCGCCAAAGGCAGATCATAAGAAGACCCTTCCTTACGGATATCTGCGGGGGCCATATTAATAACGATACGATTGCGGGGGAATTTATAACCACATACTTGAAGAGCCGAGATAATGCGTTCATGGCTCTCACGAACAGCCACGTCCGGAAGACCGACTAAAAAGAATTGGATACCTTTGGAACAGTTCACTTCTACGGTAACGACCGTAGCGGAAATCCCCTGCACGGCAGCGGCATAAGATTTTACTAACATAGTTAAGAATTTTGAGTTACTAATTACAAATTAAAACCGGAACCTCCTGTTTTCAATCGCTCAGTCTTCGAACAAGTTCTCCAGTGTTTGCTTGATCTCGATTCCATTCTCTGTTTTCATCAAGATCTTATGATCCTCATCTATCAAGAAACAGCGTGGCAATACGCTTACGTTATACAGATCTATCAACATAGCCGCTTGTCCGGCCGAATCTGTTACCAGATTCCACGCTATACTATCTTTCTTCAGTACATCCCGGACATTATCCGGATTATCGTCCAAGCTAACCAAAAGAATATCCAACTGATCTTTCGGATATTTCATCGCTACCTTATCCAGATATAGATCCTCTGTCTGGCACATATCACACCAAGGAGCGGTAAATGTCAGCAATAAATATTTCTGCGGGAAAGAATCCAAACTTACCGTATTCCCATAAATATTCCTTACGGAGAAATCTGGGGCTTCCGCACCCAAAGCCGTACGTTTCGCACGGGCGCTATATTGCTCCAGCTCCTTCACCAGATAAAAGTCTTTCAACCTTGGATTCAACAACGCCAACAACTCATCAATTTTACGAGTATCATCGGGATCTGAGAAAAAAGATTGAATCAAGACAACGGATGCCTCTTCATTCGGGTTCTCTTTCACATACCGGATCGCTTCCTCGCTCAATTGCATATTAACATTCGCCAAACGAGCGGCGATATCCGTCTCCTCGATCGTATCGTTCAAATCCTTGCTATTTAAAGAATTTGATAAATTTGTCAATTCCGTCAATAAAGGAGCGATTTTTTTCTTAAAAGCGGTCAACTTATCATTTGTCCGTCCCCCCTTTACCTGCAATAGCAATGGAGAGTTAGCGTCACCCGTGATTTTTACGGTTTCTCCCGGTTCCAGATAAGCCGTAACCCAATGCTCTTTATCCGCAAAGAAGATAGTCACACAATGGAAACCCGCTTCATTTTGATCGATCTGGAACTGCCCGGGTTTCGTACAAGCCACTGTATCAACCACTTTATAATTATCCTTCTCAAATACAGCATATACGGTTTGATCTTCCAGATTAGAAAGTTCCCCTTCAATCCGATAGACATAATCCTTGCCACAAGATGACAAACAAATTATAAAGCCAATAATAAGTGTCAGTTTTTTTATCATTACTCCTTTTTAAGCTCTTCTTATAACAGATAATCCGGTCTAAAGATAGGAATATTTTTTAAAACTACTTCACATTTATAATAAAATTAACGCAGTTATCATAAAAAAAGCGCAGAATTAGTAATTCCACGCTTTTTTATAAAGATATTTTTAAACCTTGACCTTTTTTGATCAAGGTTTTTTAAGCAATTATAACTGAGGACCAGCAGCAACCAATGCCTTACCAGCTTCGTTGCCTGTGAACTTAGCGAAGTTCTTCTGGAAGCGAGCAGCCAAATCCTTCGCTTTCTCATCCCATTGAGCAGGATCAGCATAGGTATCGCGAGGATCTAAGATCTTCGGATCTACGCCCGGTAATGCAGTCGGAACCTCGAAGTCGAAATACGGGATCTTCTTTGTCGGAGCCTCGTTGATAGAACCATCAAGGATAGCGTCGATGATACCTCTTGTATCTTTGATAGAGATACGTTTGCCGCTACCGTTCCAACCTGTGTTCACCAAGTAAGCCTTAGCGCCAGTCATTTCCATCTTCTTAACCAACTCTTCGCCGTATTTTGTCGGGTGCAATGACAAGAAAGCAGCACCGAAACAAGCGGAGAATGTAGGAGTCGGTTCCGTGATACCACGCTCTGTACCTGCTAATTTAGCGGTAAATCCAGACAAGAAGTAGTATTGAGTTTGCTCCGGAGTCAAGATAGATACTGGAGGCAATACACCGAATGCGTCAGCAGACAAGAAGATAACTTGTTTTGCGTGCGGGCCTTTAGAAACCGGCTTAACGATGTTCTCGATGTGATAGATCGGATAAGAAACACGAGTGTTCTCTGTAACTGACTTATCAGCGAAATCGATCTTACCATCAGCGGCAACTGTTACGTTCTCAAGAAGAGCGTCACGTTTGATAGCGTTGTAGATATCCGGCTCGCTCTCTTTATCCAAGTTGATAACCTTAGCGTAGCAACCACCCTCGTAGTTGAATACACCTTCGTTATCCCATCCGTGCTCATCGTCACCGATCAACAAACGTTTCGGGTCCGTAGACAAAGTAGTCTTACCAGTACCAGACAAACCGAAGAAGATAGCTGAGCTCTTGCCCTCTTTATCCGTGTTAGCGGAGCAGTGCATAGAAGCGATACCACGCAACGGGTTCAAGTAGTTCATGATAGAGAAGATACCCTTCTTCATCTCACCACCGTACCAAGTATTCAAGATAACTTGCTCTTTAGTCTTCAAGTTGAAAACAGTAGCGGTCTCAGAGTTCAAGCCTAATTCTTTGTAGTTGTCAACTTTAGCCTTAGCAGCGTTGAAAGAAACGAAATCAGGTTCGCCGTAGTTAGCCAATTCCTCAGCTGTCGGACGGATGAACATATTAGTTACGAAGTGAGCTTGCCAAGCAACCTCCATGATGAAACGTACTTTCAAACGAGTAGCCTCGTTAGCGCCACAGAATGTATCGACAACGAACAAACGTTTGCCAGACAATTCTTTTACGGCTTTAGCCTTCAAGTCTGCCCAAGCAGCCTCAGAACAAGGCTTGTTATCATTCTTATATTCATCAGAAGTCCACCATACAGAATCTTCGCTGGCTTCATTCTTTACGAAAAATTTATCTTTAGGAGAACGACCTGTATAAATACCAGTCATCACGTTTACAGCACCTAGCTCAGTTACCTGGCCTTTCTCGAAGCCTTCCAAACTCGGTTTAGTTTCTTCTGCGAACAGAACATCATAAGACGGATTGTGAACGATTTCTTTCACATCAACAATTCCGTACTTGCTTAAATCTAAATTAGCCATCTTGAATTTAATTTAAATGATTGACTTTATATAACTTTTCTCTCTACTCTAGTTCGATACGGTGAGGCTTTCCGACCTTTTGGAGCTTGCTGCGACTCCACCTTGTTAACCGCGGTACAAAAGTAATATTTTTTTTTATCGTACACAGCTTATTAAGGAAATTTTTCAGTAATAATTACTCTTTTCCATGCAATTAACAAAACCCTTAGTCTATTTGTAATATGGAGTTTACAAATCATATACTTTTAGCTAGCATCTCAACTATTTCCGAAGTCGTCATCATAGGTATTCGCTTTTATTGTGACTGAAACAAAGATATATACTTTTTTCCACACAAACAAATCCAGCGTATAAATATAAGAAAGGCGCAGGATAAATATCTTGCGCCTTCTCTTATATCCGATCAGAAATATATTACTTTACCTCCCAAATCTCACCTTTCATCAAAAGGTCGTGTAATTTACGTGTAGGATTCTTCGCTTGTACCTCCTCGATTTGCTGGTGGACAGCCTCATCATAGGTCGGTCCCTCCACATCTCGTATTACGCCTAATGCGATTGGCATATCACCGCTCATCATGGCAAGCATCATATGCAAGGTGTTATCCTTCTCATGGGCGTCGTGTACCAATACGTCATCCATCGTATAACCATCTTGTCCGATCGTTACGGATTTCAGTTTTAGGCCGTCTAGCACAAGGCCTTTATCCATGTTAGCGCCGTAAACCATTTTCTCGCCATGGCGAAGGAAAATCGTACGATCCGCACGGTATGCCTTATCAACGATCCCCTTATGGATACCATCATTAAAGATCACGCAGTTTACCAACACTTCCGTAACGGAAGCGCCTTTATGACGGGCGGAAGCCGTCAATACCTCGGTCGTATTCTTCAAATCCACATCGATCGAGCGGGCGAAGAAATTACCACGGGCACCCAATGCCAACTCAGCCGGCACAAACGGATCTTCCACCGTTCCATACGGAGAGCTCTTGGATACGAAACCACGGTCGGATGTCGGGGAATACTGCCCCTTCGTCAAACCATAGATCTTATTGTTGAAAAGAACGATATTCAAGTCGATATTACGACGGACAGCGTGGATAAAATGATTACCGCCGATAGCCAAGCAGTCGCCATCACCCGTAATCAACCATACGCTCAAGTCCGGGCGAGCCGTCTTTACGCCGGTAGCGATAGCCGCTCCACGACCATGGATCGTATGGAAGCCATACGTATTCATATAATAAGGTAAGCGGGAAGAACAGCCGATACCTGAGATAACTGCCATATTGTGAGGAGCCACTCCTACCTCGGCCATAGCCTTATGCAGGCAATTCAGTACCGCATGGTCGCCACAACCCGGGCACCAACGTACGTACTGGTCGCTTTTATAATCTTTCGGTTGAAATTTAGTTTCTTCTGTTGTCATCTTTTAAGCCTCCAATATTTTAGTGAATTCCTCAACTAATCTCGCAACGACAAAAGGTTGTCCCTTTACACGATTGAAGCGATACGGGTTAAATCCGGGTACCTTTCCACGTAAATAGTTAGCGAACTGGCCGTTATTTTGCTCAGCCACCACCACTTTCTTATACTTAGAAAGAACCTCAGCCGTATTCTTAGGCAGCGGGTTGATAAACTTGAAGTGAGCGAAAGCCACCTTCTTGCCATTCTCCTGCATCGTCTCCATCGCCTCGTAAAGGTGTCCGTAGGTTCCACCCCAACCAACGATCAATAAATCAGCGTCCTCATCTCCGATCACTTCCAGTTCGGGGATATAGTCGGCGATCTTATCGATCTTAGCCTGACGGGTCGTCACCATCTTCTGGTGGTTAGCCGGATCGGTAGAGATAGCGCTCGTCTCGTAGTCTTTCTCCAGACCGCCCAGACGATGAGCGAAACCTTCCGTTCCCGGAATCGCCCAGTAACGAACCAAGCTTTCCTTGTTACGACGATACGCCTTCCAAACTTTCTCGTCTTGATAATTAGCTACGTAATTCGGCTTAATCTCCGGATATTTATCCATTTCCGGAATTCTCCAAGCGGAAGAACCGTTAGCGATAAAGGCATCGGTCAACAAGATAACCGGAGTCATATGCTCCACGGCCAACTTACCCGCCCAAAATGCGGCATCAAAACAATCAGTCGGCGTAGAGGCCGCTATTACCACGGCAGGGCTCTCACCATTACGGCCATACAGAGCCTGCATCAAGTCCGTTTGCTCGCTCTTCGTCGGCAAGCCCGTAGAAGGACCGCCACGCTGAACATCGATAATCACCAAAGGCAACTCGGCGATTACAGCCAAACCGATCGCCTCGCTCTTCAAGGCAAGACCCGGTCCGGAAGTAGACGTAGCCGCCAAGCAACCGGCGAAACTAGCTCCGATAGAAGTACAGATACCGGCGATCTCATCCTCGGCCTGAACCGTGATAACGCCTAAATCCTTACGTTTAGATAATTCATGTAAAATATCAGTAGCCGGAGTGATCGGGTAACTACCCAAGAACAACTGCAAACCAGCTTTCTCGGCAGCGGCTATCAAACCATAGGAAGTAGCCTTATTACCATTCACGTCCGTATAGAATCCGGGCTCGGCTTTCTTACTCTCGATACGATACGTAGAAACCGAGGCATGGATATTATTACCATAATTATAACCGTCCGTCAAAGCCTTGATATTAGCTTGGGCGATAACCGGTTTCTTAGCGAACTTATTCTGCAACATGTGCATAGCCTCCTCCAGCGGACGCTCGAACAACCAGCAAACAAGTCCTAAGGCGAACATATTCTTACAGCGAAGAGCCGATTTATTGTCCAAGCCAAACTCAACCAATCCGTCTTTTACCATCGTAGAGATCGGAGCGGCAACAACCTGCACGCCAGTCAATCCCAGCTCAGTAAACGGATCATCGGTCGTAAACAAGGCCTTATCCAAATCACTTTTCTTGAAAGAGTCCGTGTCGATTAAAACAATCGCATTGGGTTTTAGGTGTTTTACGTTCACCTTTAGTGCGGCGGGATTCATGGCCACCAATACGTCGGCCTTATCACCGGGTGTGAAGATTTTGCGCGATCCCAAGTGCACTTGGAATCCAGATACACCACTTAGTGTTCCTTGTGGAGCACGTACTTCTGCCGGATAGTCTGGGAATGTAGAAATCTCGTTCCCGAAAACCGCGGACAGGTTTGAAAAGATTGTACCGGTTAACTGCATGCCATCTCCCGAGTCTCCCGAGAAACGAATTACAACCTTCTCCAGCGTCTTAACTTTTGTCTGTTCTGCCATAATATACTTTATTAGCTTTATCGCTTATTGGTATTTAGATCGTCCGCAAAGTAAAGCATAAACTTTGCGAGTTCAAAACTTTTCCGCATCAAAAAGCAGAGAGGTATAGATCAAGATTATTAGATGATAGATTAAAATGATTAGACACATAACTATTCACTGTCTTCCCGTAATACATATATACTCCCGCCCTAAAGCCCTTATCCGATTTGATCATTCCTTGCACGGAACCGGCGTCGCCCAACGACAATAATAAAGGCACGAATATATTACTATAAGCCATCGAGGTAGTACGAGCCACCCGGTTGCTGATATTCAGTTTACAATAATGTAATACCCCATATTGCTCGAACACCGCGGGATCTTCCCTCGACAAGCAACAAGTCGTCTCAAAGCAACCGCCTTGGCTTACCCTCAGATCGATCACCAAAGCTCCCTTTTTCATCGTACGCACCAAGTCCGTAGCGATAATATAGCGATGTCTCGTATTAATATAACGCATCGCCCCGATCACCACGTCAGCGCTACGAAACGCGTTATGCAGCACATTCGGATGGAACGTGGAAGTAAAAAGCCCTTGCCCCAAGACCTGTTGTATTATACGCAATTTATTGATATCATCATCGAATACTTTCACGGATGCTCCCAAGGCCAATGCGGCACGCGCGGCCACGGTCCCGGCGTTTCCGGCCCCGATGATCACCACTTCCGTAGGGGATACGCCCGGGATACCGCCTAATAAGATCCCTTTACCTCCTTGGGTATTGCTCAACAGCTCGGAAGCGATCGTTATGGAAGCCGCCCCCTCGATCTCGGAAGTGACATTCAGCACCGGGAAACGATTATATTCATCCGCCATCAACTCATAAGAGATAGCGGTAATCCGTTTCGCCATCATCAACTCGAAAGCCTCTTGAGCGAATAAATTAAACTGCACCAATGAGAAAACGGTCGTGCGAGGTCTCATAAGTGCGATTTCCACCGGCAACGGAGGCAATATCTTCAAGATCAGATCCGCTTGGAAAACTTCTGCGGGCGTATCGACGATCTCCGCCCCCGCCTCCGAGAAATGATTATCGGAATAGTTGATACCTAATCCGGCGCCACTTTCCACCAGCACCCGGTGACCGCAATCGGTCAGCATATCCACCGCCTCCGGAGTTAACGGCAAACGTTTTTCCGCCTCGCATCGTTCACGAGGAATACCGATGAGCAAACGGTTATTCACCTTGCTGATCTCTTTCAATAATTCCTGCGGGATATAGGCCCCCTGTGCCTGCCGGCCGTCGTTCGCTTCCATATGCTATAGGATTTTCATTAACGCGTTCGATATGTCATGTACATCAGATTCTGTTAACATCTTCTCGGCATCAAACGTTATGGACGCCTTCGTATAAAACGGATTCCTTTTCTCCAGACTCTCGGCGATAAACGCCCTCAGTTCCTCCCCGGAACGTCCTTTCAACACCGGACGGGTATGTTTGCACAACTCCAGACGCTTCGCCAGCTCCTCGACTGACACCTTCAAGTAAACCGTCGTGCCAGAAGCGTTCATAAACTCCATGTTATCGAAAAAGCAAGGAGCGCCTCCTCCCGTGGAGATCAGCACGTCCTCAAACTCAGCGACCTCGTGAAGCATATTCCGTTCTATCTCTCGGAAAGCCTCCTCCCCTCTCTCGGCGAATATCTGCGAAACGGCCTTATGATAACGCCCTTCGATATAGTAATCAAGATCTATGAACGAAAGACCGGCGAGCTTGGCAAGCTCTTTTCCCACCGTTGTCTTGCCCGCTCCCATATATCCGACCAAAAAAACACGTTTCATACGTTATTATAATAGTTTTCGCAAATGTAAACTTTTTCCGGGAACTCCATCTTCTTTATTCCTAAGAATCAATAAAAAAATCATAGGCCAATGGCTTTTACTGCCTGGGTCGCACGATCCACTACCAATAAAGTATGACGAGCACCGGCTATTTTCTCGGGATAGACCATCGAATCTGTAAAGTCCTGCAATAATTTTCCGTTCTTAGGGCTGATCTCCCATAGCTCCGACCGTTTATCATCGACACGAAGCGTAACAAACAAACGATCCCCTACAAACGCTATCGACTGGGGAGACTTTTCAAATCCCAATGTCACCAGATACGGCGCAAAGCCCGTGTCCCCTGCCCGAATGTCCGCAGGATCGAATAAATAGATTATATTTTTATTCTGGGCCGTCACATATAAAAAGCCATCATTTCGTGCCGCTACTGCATAAGTACCCATTGCCTCTTGTAAATTTACGCTACGGCTATATATAGGTACCCGAGCAGCGGAACCGGGCTGTACATCTTGCTCCAAGACAACTACCAGTTTCCGTTTATCCCGGATAAAGACAGCCCCTTGACTAGCCGTCACATCAAACGCATGAACGGTCTGATAACCACCCTCACCCCAAGTACCCGTACCGATACAAGTAATGAACTCATACGTTTCCGCATCAAACACATCCGTACGGCTTCCCGTATTCGTGACATATATTTTCCCATACGAGCGAGTCACGCCGTTTGGCTCCCCCGCAAAGGTCTCTTTCTTATCTCCGTTCATCCACTCAACCATACTTTTCACATGACGCACATTACCGGAAGATACATCAAAGACCTCCAAACTATAATGTCCCGGAGCGTCATTTGCTACATATAGCGTATTCCCATAAAGATGGACCGCTTTCGGATGAAAAGTTTCCACAGTGGCACCGGGAATATCCAAGACAGAAAGTGTAAATGAGAGAGGAGAACCCTCATCACCAGCCCTATCCGTCTCCATCGGAGCAAGCCCAAGCCCGCCATCTATGGCATCCAATTCCGGATCATCGATAATGTATTTCGAGGAAGTATACACGTTTTTATTCTCTACCAGATTCTTATTCCTCCGGGTATGCAAGAAACGGCGGGAATAAACCGGTAAATTCTTGCTCACGGAAAGCTGTGAGTAAACCTTCATACAAATTGTAGGGAAACCGCCTTCCGCCGGATAGTACGTCATATTCCCACTATGCCCATACCCCAAGCAGTGTGCCAGCTCATGATACGGCGTGTCAGAACCATTGGCATCGTCGGCATAATGGGTCAGATAGACATATTCACCTAGCCCAAAGGTATTTCCTCCACCCAGACCGACAACATTCACCACGCGTCCATAACACAACCCGCCATGATTCGTGATCTGTTTCTTCAACACATCTATATCCACGATTTGCTCGTTATTTATCAGCTTGCCACGCCACTTCTCCAGTTCCTCATCAAAAAGCGAGGAAGAAAACATCGCGGCCATATTCAAGGAAAGGGCAACCGCCTCACGAGCCAGATGTGGCCTAAAGTTGCCCCAGTTCGAACCGGAATATTTACCAAACCAAATATCCCACTTAGGTTTCACGTTTATCATTCCTTGATAGACCGGATCTCCACATTCAACCCGCAAACTTATATTCTCGGCCACGATATCCGGATGGGCATCTATGGTAACCTCCTCGCCGGAACGTGTATAATAAACCTTCGCCCGTTCTAGAAAAGGCAACTTCATTTTAAACTCCTGAAAAGGTAAAACCGTAGTAAACTCCGCAAACCGTACCTCATCCTCATAACCCTCAACCGTAGCCCAGACAATCACATTATGGATAGCTCTAGGAGAATAGAAACGAAGCATCAACTCCTTCTGCCCGGTAACTGACACCTGCAAAGGCTCATTCACCTTGAATTTTCGCTTTGACGAATCGAAAAGAACCTCGTCCGGTTCCTCATCCTGAAAGATGTAAGAAGTATTCGACGAATCATAATCCTCCTCCGCCATCCGTATCAAACCATATTTACTCGTTCCTCCACTATTACCCACATCATCTTCATCCGAACATCCGAGAACAAGAAAGCCTCCCATTACAAACAGAATGACACGAATGATCGTGTATCTCAACATTTCATTCATAAATAATCTCTTACCAGTTTTGGACGCAAAAATAGTATTTTTATTTAACTCGCATAAAAGTCACCGTTTTTATGTAATTTTGCCCCGTAGACAGATGTAGATTCGATGATGAAATTTATAGATAAGTTCAATACAATCATCCATAAGCCATTTTTCAGCAAATATAGTACCTTAATGGGGCTATGGGCATTGCTGGGGGTTATCGCATGGATTACCAAGTATTTCCCCGGGAAATATAACAACTTCTCCATCTTCAGGCAATCCTTTTGGCATACGTTGAATGAGTTACCGCTCTATGCCGCCTATCCGGAAGAATACAACGATATTTTTCACTACGGGCCGGTATTTAGCTTGGTAGTGGCTCCGTTCGCCATTACACCGTTATGGTTAGGACTGCTTACTTGGTCAGTGGCGCAAAGCCTTTTCTTATTCTGGGCGGTCAAGATGCTACCGGGGATCAAGCGGGAACGTATCTTTATCTATTGGTTCTGTGCCCACGAGTTGCTTACCTCGCTTTTCATGTCGCAATTTAATATCAGTATCGCCGCTATCATTGTCCTCGCCTACGCATTGATAGAGAAAGAGAAAGACGTATGGGCCGCTTTCGTGATCATGTTGGGTACCTTTACTAAATTGTATGGGATCACGGGATTGGCGTTCTTCTTTTTCTCTCGCCATAAGATGAAGTTCAGCCTATCTTGCGTAGGATGGGCGGTCGTCATGGTCGTAGCCCCGATGATATTGTCCGGGCCGGATTATATAATGTCCCAATATACCGGTTGGTTCGAGGACTTATCCGGAAAAAATTCGGAGAACTTATTCGCGCTCATGCAGAACATTTCCTTCTTGGGAATGGTTCGTAAGATATCGGGATCGGTCAGTTACTCGGACATTTATCTGATAATAGGGGGATTAATAGTATTCGGCCTGCCTTATCTACGCATCAGTCAATATAAATATGAGGCTTTCCGGAAAACGTTATTGGCCTCGGTGTTGATGTTTGTCGTACTGTTCAGCACGGGTAGCGAGTCCAGTACCTATATCATAGCGTTTATCGGAGTCGCTATTTGGTATACGGCTGTACCGTGGAAACGTTCGACATTGGATATTGTCTTGATGGTCTTCGCCTTTATATTGACCAGCATGTCTCCGTCCGATCTTTTCCCGAAATACATACGAGTGCATTATGTATACCCGTATGCGTTAAAAGCGTTGCCTTGTATGCTGATCTGGCTAAAGCTGACATTTGAGATGTGTACGAGGAATTATAATCCGGTAAAGGTATAAATAGAATGAACGCACGAGCAGACATAGATTTGGTATTACCTTGTTACAACCCGCCTTCGGGCTGGGAGGAACGAGTAGCCACCCATTTCCGCGAAGTGGAGCGATTATTCAGCCGGGTACGTTTCCACCTTTTTATTGTCAGTGATGGTTCGAGACGGGGATACGAGCCGGAAACGATCGACCGCCTCCGGCAATTGATACCGGATGTCTGCGTCGTGGACTATAAGCCCAACCGGGGAAAAGGATATGCCTTACGAGAGGCGGTAAAGCGATGTACCTCTCCTTACATTATTTATACAGACTACGATTTTCCATATACAAACGACTCATTCGGCAGGATGGTCGAGGCGTTGCTAGGAGGAGCGGACGTAGTCGTGGCTACCCGCGGCAAAAGTTATCAGGATAATCTACCTCCTTTCCGGCAAATGTTATCCAAACTGTCCCACATATGCAATACATGGGTCTTGCGGATCAAGATCAAGGATACGCAAGGGGGCATGAAGGGATTCAGCCAAGCGGGACAGGCGATATTCCTGACGACCCGTATCAATAGCTTCCTATTCGATACGGAATTTATCTATAAGGCAAGTCGCCGGAAAGAGATAAACCTACAGACGATCAACGCGAACATCAAAGAAGGACTGGCGGTATCCAATATGGGATTCAAGGTCCTGCGGCGGGAAGCGTTGAACTTCTTATCCATCTTATTTCATAGAGATTAATTGACATACATGATATTACTTAGTTTTGATATCGAGGAGTTTGACGCTCCATTGGAACACGGCGTGGAATTGCCGTTCGAGGAACAAATGCGTACTTCCGTAGAAGGAACCCGGAAGATACTGGCATGTCTGGCCCGTCACCGGGTAAAAGCGACTTTCTTTTGCACGGCGAACTTCGCCCTTCACGCAAAGGATTTGATCTTGGACATCCAAAAGGGTGGACATGAGATCGCTTCGCATGGTTTTTATCACTCGTCGTTCGAGACCGCCGATCTACGCAAGTCCAAAGAGGCATTGGAGGAACTGACCGGACAACCGGTGAACGGTTTCCGTATGGCCCGCATGATGCCCGTCGAAGAAGAAGAGATACATAAGGCCGGTTACTTATACAACTCGTCCTTGAACCCGACTTGTATTCCCGGCCGTTATAACCATCTGGGACAACCCCGCACCTATTTCATGAAAGATGGCGTATTGCAACTGCCCGCCTCGGTGACCCCGATCGTCCGTTTCCCCTTATTTTGGCTGGCTTACCATAACCTTCCGGCCACCTTGTACCGTAAGTTAGCGCTTTGGACTTGGAAAGAGGACGGTTATTTCCTGACCTATTTCCATCCGTGGGAGTTCACCCCCTTAAGTGATCGGAAAGAGCTAAAGTTACCGTTTATCATGACCAACCATTCCGGTTGCGGTATGGAAAGAAGGCTGGACGCCTTGATCCGTTTTTTCAAGGATAAAAGAGCGCCGTTCGGTACCTATACGCAATTCTCACAAGAAATCTTGAGTAAGAGTCATGGCCAAGAATAAGTTTTATGTCGTATGGAAAGGGTTGAACCCGGGAATCTATGATAACTGGGCGGAATGCAAGGCACAGGTAGACGGACAAGAGGGAGCCAAATATAAATCCTTCGAGAACCGGGAGGAAGCCGCCAAAGCCTTCGAGGCCGGCTATACCCATTACCTAAAGACCGCCTCTTCCCCGAAAGCCGTGGCCCGTCTCGCGCCGGAAGCCCCGATCGGGAACCCCATCAATGAGAGTCTTGCCGTAGACGCCGCCTGTAGCGGTAATCCCGGGGATATGGAGTACAGAGGCGTTTATACCGCTACCGGGCAAGAGATCTTCCATATCGGCCCGCTGAAGGAGGGCACGAACAATGTCGGGGAATTCCTCGCCTTAGTACACGGCCTCGCCTTGCTACAGCAAAAGGGAAGCGACCTGCCGATCTATTCGGATAGCCGCAACGCCATCAGCTGGGTCAAGAAAAAGAAATGCAAAACCTTATTAGCACGTAAACCGATCAACGAACCTATCTTCGACCTCATCGAGCGGGCCGAGAAATGGTTGAACACCCATACCTATACCACCCAGATCCTCAAATGGGAAACATCCGTATGGGGGGAGATCCCGGCGGATTTCGGAAGGAAATGAGGTAAAGGTAATTAAAATTATATCGTATATTTGCCCAATATATCGAATTCAAGCCTATGAAGATCGCTTTCGACGCAAAACGGATTACGCATAACGCTACCGGACTGGGTAATTATAGCCGGTTCGTAGTGAATAGTTTGTCCACTTCTTTCCCGGAGCATATCTATCAACTCTATACGCCGGGCAAAGGCAAAGAGGCGTTACGGAAACGGATCGAGGAGCGTCCAAGTGTCTCATTCCATTATCCGGAAGGCAGGTTCGATAAACTATTTCCGTCTTTATGGCGTACCTCCGGTCTAACGGCTACGCTTCGAAAAGAGCACGTAGATCTGTTCCATGGCTTGAGTAATGAGATTCCTATGAATCTAAAACAGAACGGAATCCCAGCGGTCGTAACGATACATGACTTGATCTTCTTGCGTTACCCGCAGCTTTATAAACCGATCGATCGTTCCATCTATACCTACAAATTCAAGCAAGCTTGTTTACGATCGGACAAGATCATAGCGATCAGCAGGCAGACGATGCGAGACATCCGGGACTTCTTCCACATTCCGGAAAGTAAGATCGAGGTTGTTTACCAAGGTTGTGACCCGATATTCGGGCAAGCGGTTCAAGAAGACGTGAAATCGTCCGTACGCGAGAAATATCAGATAAACGGACCTTATATATTATATGTAGGGAGCATCGAGGAACGGAAGAATTTATTGCTTCTGGTAAAAGCCCTGAAAGCCCTGAAAGAAGATATCTCCGTGATCGCTATCGGTAAGCATACGCCTTATACGGATACGGTAGAGACCTATATCCGGGAAAACAACCTGTCCGGTCGCATCCGTATCTTGACCCATATACCTTTTAACGAATTAGCCGCTTTCTATCAGATGGCGACCTTATTTGTATATCCCTCGTTTTTCGAAGGATTCGGTATCCCGATATTAGAAGCCCAGCTTGCCGGTATTCCGGTGATAGCGGCTACCGGTTCTTGTCTGGAAGAGGCGGGCGGATCGTCCGCTCTATATACCGATCCGAGAAATGAGCAAGAACTGCGCGGCTTGATAGAGTCCGTATTGAACGAGCCGAAGCTGGCCGAATCCATGCGTTCCGGCGGACGAGAGAATATACGGCGATTCATGCCCGACGTATTAGCGGCTCATTTCATGCGAGTATACGAGAATATCTCACGATCTTAGCAAATCCATTTTATCCATACACAATGAATATACTTTTAGTCTATAAAGAAGCCGACATAGCGACCTACAAAATGCTGGAAGGATTGTCCAAGCTTGAGGACTTCAACATCTATATCGCTTCCCCCCAATCGTATACCGACAAAAAGATCTATGGGAATTGTACACCCTTGGATCTGCCGGTCATTACCTCGAAGTTCAACTGGAACGTTATTCGTGCCCTGCGCGAAATCATCAAGACTTATCGGATCGACCTTATCTACTCACCGAGTAGTTCCGGTTTATCAAACGCTCTATTCGCCTCCATAGGCACACGGGCGAAGAATATCGCATACCGAGGTACGCAGGCTAAATTGAAGCGGTTCGATCCGACCTATTATCTAGGCATATTAAATCCCGCCGTGGAGCATGTCGTATGCGAGACCAAAGATATCGAGGAATATCTCTCCCGATTCATCGCACGAAAAAGACTAACAACCAGCACAAAGCCATTTGATATCGATTGGATCAAGGAGGCAGTCCGTACGCCCAAACAAGCAGACGATATTCCGGACGACGCCTTTCGTTGCATCTATATCGGAGCGACGAAGAACAGGCCGTTCAAAGGCTTAACCGATTTGATTCATGCGTTTATCTTATTGGATGATCCACGGGTACATCTTACAATCGTGGGAGAATATGGGGAAAATGATTTCCAATTAGCCCAACAGTCGAAGGTAAGCGCACAAATTCATTTTCTGGGACAGCGTTCCGACGCCATCTCTTTTCTGGTCACGTCCCAGTTGTTTATACTTCCCTCGCACCGGGATGCCTCCCCAAGAGTCGTGCGGGAGGCTATGGCTTGTTCCGTTCCTTGTATCGTAACAGACATACCGGGAGCAAGAGACTTAATCATAGACGGAGTCACCGGATTGTTAGTGCCGCCTTCTTCTCCTCAAAAAATGGCGGCGTCTATCCGCTCGCTTATCGATAACCCGGAGCGATTGGAAGCGTTCGCCAAGGCCTCACGTGAGCATATCATCCAAGATTTCAGCGTAAAGGCTTATACAGACGGCTTCGCCACGTTATTCAGGTCGATCAAGAAAGCATAGATTATTTACAGATTCAGAAACAACGGATATAAGCTAATGAATAGCTATCATAAAGATGGTCCTTCATTCCATGTTTATATTGGAAGGACAGGATATTTTTCTTAAGCTCATAATTTAGCTTTGTCCGTAGAATCATCGGCTTATCTCCATTATCCCGATATCCCCGGAAACCGGCATAATTACAATCCAACGAGAACCCCCGATAGGTCCCTAACACACCTGCCCCATAACAGAAAGCGTCGTTCTGACGATTAACGACATCGTTAGTCATCCAACAATAAAAACCCGCTAAAGCTTGCACACGGATCGAAGCGTTTACATCTTTCCGCTTCCACAACGTACGTCCCAGATTGGCGTCGAACCAATAAGAGGCCGCATCCGTATAACGAGCGTCGCACAAGCGTCCGCCACTGGCGGTTTTCAGGTTGGCGCTTACCACGATATCCATCCATTTCTCGCTCCGGAGGGCTTGGAAATAAAAATTAAAGATCACGTCGCCCCGGCAAACAATCGGGGATTTCAATTCTACCGCATAACGCTCATCCCGCACTTCCGGCGACATCTCATACCATTCTTGGAATACCCAACTGACATTCACCCCTACACGTCCCTTTACGACAGGAATGTACAAACGGGTAAAGATATCTTTCGTCTGATCGCCTCGCGTCTTATGATATTCCCCCCGAAGCTCCACTTCCCAACGGCTGGACAGGCTTCCTCCTACCAACTCGGGAATCGGAAAGGCATTTGGCCCGAAATAACGGGGCGAGTAAGTCAGATACTCTACCTTTTCCCACCATTCTAACGCCTTAACCGGAGATACATAGGCCAAAAGACAACTAACAACTAAACAGAACCGGAGTATTTGTATTTTCATAAAAGTCTATAATTCAAATTCAATCTCATGCTTCAACGCATATTTCTTCCAGAAACGATTTCGATAGTATAATATCCAACGAAGGCATTCCGCTTTATCAAAATGCCGGCTCTCGGCATAGGTCTCTGCCATTAAACGAAAAGCGGCTTCCCGTCCCCACAAACGGGAGAAATTCGCGCATCCTCGTTTCAGCGAGACAGGCCCGAAGTGCATCCGGTTTATATCGATCAAGGAGAACTTAACCCCTTCCTCCGTACGATCGTACAATACATTTCCGGGAGAGAAATCGGCATGATAAACCTCCGCCTCATGCAACTTTGCCATATAAGTACCTAACGCACGGAAAATATCCTCGTTCTCCTCTACCGGACGCTGTCCGACTTTATACAATGTCTTATAGCTGGATTGCAGACTGATAAAATAACTATATCCCAAAAACCCTTTCTTCCTAAAAAGGATATAAGCGATCGGGGCAGGAGTCTCAAACCCCTTGGCGACTAAACGCAGAGCATACTCATAGGCTCGCACAGCCTTGGGCCGACGAAAAAAACGATAAATAATACGGTTTATCAAGAGGGGGACTCTATATCGCTTGACATTCAGTTCCACACCATCTACCTCAAAAACCTTGATCTCATTCCTCGCCTTATAAATCGTTTTTCCCTCTTCTGAAAATATACGAGGTACACGCCTTACAAAATCCTCGAATCTCCCGTACGCCGGGTTAATGACCTCCTTCATCCGAAACCATTTCATTTAAAGAGGTTAATACCTTGTTTATGATTAGATCCGGATTGAGCTGTTTCATACACGCCCAATCCTTCTGCAGGCAGGGCTTTTGGCCGAATACGGAACAAGGACGGCAAGGTAAGTCCAACTGGATACAATCTTCCGGATCCTGATGATATCCGTAAAATCCGGCATAGGGATGGGTAGCGCCCCAAACGGAAAGCACCCGTGTACCGACCAAGGAAGCGAAATGCATATTGGCGGAATCCATGCAAATCAACAGATCCAACCGGCTGATCAAGGCCAGTTCCTGATCCAAGGAATACTTGCCCGCCACGCTTTTTACCCGGGGATACTCAAAAGCCCATTGATCCAAGAGCGCCTCCTCGTAGCCACGACCACCGAACAGGAAGATGGTAAAATCCTCTCGATCGGAAAGCTCGGCCATGACCAGCTCCATCTCCCCGGTCGGATAAATCTTTCCCCGGTGCTTGGCGAAGGGGGCGATACCGATCCATTTGCCCGTCTTCGTTCCCGCAAGGGGTTCCAAGGCGGATAAATCAGGGGTCGAGGTCTCATAAAGCGAGGTGAACGATTCCGTATAATGAAGTCCGGCGTTACGGAACACATCCGCATAACGTTCGATCACCGGGCGAAGTTGTTTAAATCGTTTATGCTTCGCGTCGGTCAACCGGGCACGATCTTTCCGGGCCTTATCCACGACAAACACCCGTCTGCCGTTCAAGCGGAACAGCGTACGGATAATCATGGTTCGCAACACATCGTGCAAATCCAGCACCATATCGAAATCGTATTTCACCAAGGCAGAGGCAAAACGAAGCAATCCCGCCAACGTTTTCTCCGTGCTCTTCGTATTGATACCGATCACGTTCACGTTCTTCGGGCGGTTGATAAAAACCGGGATCAAGAACGCTTGCGTCAACACGGTAAACGAGTCCGTAGGATTCGCCTTGGCTGCGGAATAGATAACGGGAACGGTCATCGCCACATCCCCGATAGCCGAAAGTCGTATTACTAATATATTTGCCATTATTTCTTACCGTACAACACAGGATTCAAGGCCGGGTCGTTGTACATCTTCATTTGCTTGTAGACCTTCATGTATTTCTTACCGTCACGGATATCGGATAGCAATTGATCCAAAGCCATCGACAAATCCTTCTTCTGCTCCATCAGCACCGCCAGTTTCTGCTCACAACGAGCCTTATGCTCGGCAGTAGCATCCGGACGGTTTGCCTCCTCACGCATATGATAGATCTTAAGCGTAAGGATCGACAGACGATCGATCGCCCAAGCCGGGCTTTCCGTATTGATCGTAGCGTCCGGCAATACTTTCACGTTCTTGTATTTATCCAGAAAGAAACTATCGATCAACTCTACCAAATCCGTACGATCTTGATTCGACTTGTCGATGCGGCGTTTGATAGCCAGCGCTTCCACCGGGTCGATCTCCGGATTCCGGATAATGTCCTCCAAATGCCATTGGACGGCATCGATCCAGTTCTTAAGATAAAGATAAAACTCGATGCTCTTTACCGCATAGGGATTATGCACTGTAGCATCTACATTGTCAGTTACATGATAAGCCTCCGTAGCTTGCTCAAAAATGCGGAAACATTGTTCGCTGAAGTTCATATATGATTCATTTTCTTTCTGTGAATACTTTGTGGGACAAAGATAATGCTTACGGATCAGAAACCCAATTCTACCGGATAAATTCTATCCTCTTAGCATATATCCTTTCTTCGGCAAGGATACGATGCCGGTAGACGGATCGTTATGAAGCGCTTTACGGAGATAGGTGACCTGCACATTCAAGGCCAGGGAGTTGGCGTATGAGCTAGTTCCCCAGACGGTTTCCAACAGAAGGTCACGATCCACCGCCAGATTCAGGTTTGTCGCCAGGATTCGCAGAAGATCCGCTTGGCGGGAAGTGATCAATACCTTGTTATTGCCCGTACGGATCTCATTCGTGGTATAGTTGAAGGTCGTGTTTCCGAAATGGAAGCTCTCCTCCTGCACGTTTTCATGGACACCGATCTCAAAACGGTCCTTGATACGGGCGATCAGCTCTTCCGGATAGAAGGGTTTCGCCAAGTAATCGTTTCCGCGCAAGCTAAAACCTTTCAAACGGTCGTTCTTATCGGAACGGTCGGAAAGGAAAAAGATCAAGACATGGCGGTCTTGCTCACGGATCTTTTCCGCTACCTCGAAACCGTTTAGGCCGGGCATGTTGATATCCAGCAAGACCAGATCCGGTTTCACGACCGGGAATTGCTTCAAAGCCATGGTACCATTGCCGGTATAAGTCACCTCATACCCCTCCCGTTCCAAGAATCGCTTCAAGACGAGGGAATACTTAAAGTCATCGTCAGCGAAAAGTATTTTCAATGTCGATTTCATAAAGCTGCAGTCGGTAGATTTATAGTAATTCGAGTGCCTTCACCTAATTCACTTCGCAGGGATACTGAACCATGATGCGCCTCTACTATTTGGCGAACGTAGCTCAATCCCAACCCAATACCCGGAATTTGCTTATCCGGCAGATGAGACGAACGGTAAAAGTTCTCGAATACCTTTCGCCGCTCATCCGGAGCGATACCGAAGCCATTATCCGAAACGGTCAATCCCACCCCTTGCTGATTCCAAAGCACTACGATTTCGATATTCACTTCCTCTCCCGAATATTTGATAGCGTTCTCTATCAAGTTAGACAAGACATTCGCCACATGTACCGGATCGGCTGTCAGATCCGGCATATCCGGGGGAAAGGCCGTCGAGAAAGAGACTTTTTTCCCGGCAGGGATATTGGTTAGGCGCACCACCTTCTCCACCAACTCACGGAGATTAAAAGCGGAAGGTCTTAAGAGCGTCTCCGTCTCGCTCTTAGGGTACCAAACCCAGCAACAAGCCGTACATGCCGGACAAACGCTTCGTTTTGAGATGGAGCCGCAGGTATTCAGCCTAAAGGAGGTGGAAATCCATCCGGGACGTGTCTGGGGGCGGCAAGATACGATCAATTATGATATCACCCGCTTTCTCTCCCCAAAGGATCAATCCATCAAGGACGTATTACGGAAACTTCCGGGTATCGATATCGATGATCTGGGGAAGATCTCTTACAACGGGAAAGAGATCCGTAATTTCTATGTGGAGGGACTGGATCTCACCAACGGGAAATACAAGCAAATCAGCGAGAACCTGCGAGCCGATGCCGTACAGAACATACAAGTGATGGAGAACCACCAACCGATCCGTGTGTTACAGAGAAAGATCAAGACCGAAGACGTAGCGTTGAACCTCAAGCTGAGACCGGAATTCCGGGATCGCTGGTTGATCAATGCCGAAGGCGGTCTCGGCGCATCCCCGTTCTTATGGAAAGGAGCCGCTGACGCCTTGCAGATCAGCCGCAGCAGCCAATCCGCTTATCTATATAAAGGGAATAATACCGGGCAGGATGTATCGGGCGAGCAAAATACGCTTACCGAATCACCCGAATCCCGTTTATCCGAGCCCAAGGTTCCCCAATTTCTGCTACAGCCCTCATTCTCCGCCCCGCTAAAGAAAGAGCGCTGGCTGTTCAACCATATACACAGCCTATCCGCAAATCGCCTATATAAACTGAACGAGAACACCCAACTCCGTATAAACGCCGGTTATATCCACGACCTGCGAACACAGGAAAGGGGGAGTGAGACGACTTATTACCAATCCGAGGACACGATTCATCTAACGGAGCAAAGCGATAGCCGCATTCGCTCGGATCAAGCCAACCTCAATATCGGAGTGGAAAACAACTCGCAGGAAAGGTATCTCAAGAACCAGTTCTCAGCCACCGGAGATTGGCAATCCAGCCTTTCCCATATAACCGGAAACACAATTTCCACCGGCCGTACAACATTGGACCAACGCATCAAAACCCCGAACCTCAACTTGCGTAATAATTTACGGAGCCTGTGGAGCTTGGACAAATACACGTTGGAAGTCCAGTCTTTGCTCCGTTACCACAGCAACGCGGCCGATCTTCGCTTGGATAACCACCCTTATCCAATGAGCTTACGCGACTTTTATACCGATAATTCCTTTTCATTCCTGAAAAAGAGCGGTCCCCTCACCCAGCGATATACGGTGGGCATAAACGGGGAGATCAGCAATATCAAGAAAAGCCTGCAAACTTATCTCTCACCCGATTACCAATGGAATACCTATAAATGGACCCTATCCCTCAGCTCCCCACTCAGATGGACCGGATATACAGGGGTCGGTTTCTCCCGCATCTCGGTTAATCCGTCCCTGTCTATTATCTACAAACTGAATTACGCATGGCGTTTCACGGTACACGCCTCCTATAAGGAAAGATATGGAGAGATGACCGACTTATACGACCGGCCTTATCAAACGGATTACCGGAATAGCGTCTGGAATTGCGGAATCCTCCCGGTTTACAGACAACAGCTTTATTCCGTTTATGGGGAATACAAGAGTACGGCACGGGAATTCTTCGCCACGGTAAACCTGACACACAACCGGGAGTGGTACAATCGTATATACGAGCAACGTATAGAGAACGGGCAGGTACAACGAGTCTCCTTACCGCTGTCCAACCACGGTTCCGGCTATACCGTCAAAAGCACGCTATCCAAAGGCTTTTACGATCTAGGGCTAAAGACCTCGCTCATGGCGCTCCTCAATATCAGCAAGGCCGAGCAAATCAGCGGGGGACAAAGGCTTCCTTATCAATATCGCCTCATGCGCCTAGAGCCCAAAGTGATCTGGACTCCCAACCGCCATTGGGAAACCAGTTACCAAACCGATATCCGGTACGGAGGAAGTAAAATAGGAGAACGTACCCGTTTGGCGCCCTTATGGAACGTCATCCAACAAGTACAACTCTCCTACATTTTCTCACCCATAGAGGCAAGTCTTTCCGTAGATCATTACCACAATGACGTGAATGAAGACCAATCCGTCAACGCCGTTTTCGCGGACTTCTCGGTCTCATGGAAATCCGGGCGTTGGCAAATCACCGCCACGGCGACAAACCTGTTCGACAAACGTACCTACGCATACACACGATACGCATCGTTGGAAAGCTATACCTCATGGGTACGTATCCGTCCCCGGGAGTTTCTGGTAGCGATCCGCTACCGTTTATAATTATTAGGTCGTTTAGGGGATACTATTGTGAAAAATCAACTAATTTTGCGTCTTGATAAATAAGCGGCTTTATGAATAATGATAAGATCGTCACACCCAGCTTTTGCTATATACTAGCGGCGAATTTCCTGCTTTTTTTCGCTTTCTATCTAATCCTGCCGATCTTGCCTTTTTATCTGAAGGAAGAATTCATGATCGGGAAGTCTATGATCGGGTTTATCTTGTCGTGCTATACGCTAGCGGCGCTCTGTATCCGTCCGTTCGCCGGATATTTGCTGGATACTTTCGCCCGCCGTCCCTTATATCTGGTGGCTTATTTCATTTTCACCACCATATTTGGCGGATACATGGTAGCCACGGCACTTACCCTCTTTATCGCCTTACGCGTCGTACACGGTTTCGCCTTCGGCATGGTGACGGTGGCCGGAAATACGATACTGATCGATATCTTGCCCTCCTCCCGCCGTGGGGAAGGTATTGGCTATTACGGCCTAGCCAATAACATCGCCATGAGTTTCGGACCGATGATCGGTCTGTTCATGCAAGGGAACTTCACATACGACGTGATCTTTTCCTGCTCGTTGCTATCCGGAAGCCTTGGTTTTATCATGGCCTATATGGTCAAGACTCCTTATAAGCAACCGGTCAAACGAGAACCGATCTCCCTAGACCGCTTTTTCTTGGTGAAGGGAACTTGGGCGGGTATCTCCCTATTATTGCTCTCCATTCCTTATGGTATGACTACCACTTATGTAGCGATGTACGCCGCTGAGATCGGGATCAGCGTAAACTCCGGACTTTATTTCACCTTTATGGCCATGGGACTAGCCGTCTCCCGCCTGTTCTCCGGACGGCAAGTGGATAAAGGACGGATCACGCTTGTTATCTCCCTCGGGATGTATTTGGCGGCGGCCACATTCTTTCTTCTCGCGGCGCTCAAGGAGTTGATGCATTGGAATCCGGTATTTTCCTCTTATCTCTACATAGGTATAGCCCTCTCGCAAGGCGTGGCATTCGGAACCATGTTCCCTGCTTTCAACACGCTTTTCGTGAATCTGGCACCCAATAACCAGCGGGGTACAGCCACTTCTACATATCTAACTAGTTGGGATGTAGGTATCGGTATCGGGTTGATGGCCGGGGGCAGCATCGCACAAGAGCTAGGTGGCTTCAACTACGCCTACCTGTCCGGCGCTTGCCTTACGGTATTGTCTACGTTTTTCTTTTTGTTCAAGGCAGGGCCGCATTTCAATCGGCACAAGCTGAGATAAGTACTGCACGGCTCTTCCATTAATCTATCCGTTCTTAGTTAAGCCGAGAAGCTTTAATTCCATACAATAAGCCTACTCATGAACTGCGCACGTAAGAAGCTAAGAATCAGCGTCAAAAAAACACGAGAATCTTTCTGTCAAAACACGTACATGTTTTTTCAAAAAGTCGTACGTGTTTTGGATGAAACTCGTACGTGTTTTCCCGAATCTTTCGGCTGAGAACAAAAGCGCATATAGAAATCGACAAGAAGCCATCATCACTTGTATATCCCCTGTTTTTTACTTAATATCGCGTAACGATAATCAAGCTGATAAGATGAAAATAATAGCAGATAACACGGTTCCTTACCTAAAAGGGATCTTGGAGCCAATAGCGGACGTATCCTACCTTGACTCCAAAGAGTTTACACCCACTAACATAAAAGACGCGGATGCCTTGATCGTACGTAGCATAGATAAATGTACACGCGAGCTATTGGAAGGTAGCCGGGTTCGCCTCATCACGACAGCCACGATCGGGTACGACCATATCGATATCCATTATTGCGAGAAGACAGGGATCACGTGGAAGAACGCCCCGGGTTGCAACGCCGCTTCCGTGGGGCAATATGTATTATCCTCTTTGGTAGCCGTCGCCCTCCGCAAAGGAGAGAGACTAGCAGGGAAGACTATCGGTATCGTTGGCGTAGGCCATGTAGGGAGTATCGTGGAGATGCTATGCGAGGCCATGGGGATGCGTGTGCTTCGCAATGACCCGCCCCGTGCCGAGCAGGAAGGTGAGGATGGATTCGTATCCTTGGACACGATCGCGAAAGAGGCGGATATCATAACCTTGCATGTGCCGCTGACCAAGGAGGGACGCTTCGCCACCCGCCATCTAGCCGATCATGCCTTTTTCGACCAGCTGGAACGGAAGCCTTGGTTTATCAACAGTTGCAGAGGTGCCGTACATGATACGCAGGCCTTATTGCAGGCCAAACGAACCGGCAAGGTCAGCGAACTGATCATCGATTGCTGGGAGAACGAACCGGATATCGACCGGGAATTACTGTCGGAAGCCACGATCGCCACTCCTCATATAGCCGGTTTCTCCGCTGACGGGAAGGCGAACGGGACACGAATGTGCCTAGAGAATATAGGATGCTTTTTCGGTATCCGTATCGAAAAGATCAAGGAAGTCATTCCGCCTGCCCCAACCAACCCATTCATCGACTTGGGACAATTCAAGGAGCACCGGGTGGAAGGAGCCATCTTGAGAAGTTTCAACCCAGAAGTAATCGACCAAGCACTAAGAGCGAATCCTCATCATTTCGAGCGATTTAGGGCAGCGTATGACCATCCCCGTGAGTTCCATGCTTACCAAGCGATCAAAGCTGACCCGGAAGAATTCGCCGTACTCCAGAAACTAGGTTTTCAAGTAGGCTAATGACAAAAAAGCCTTACAGTAAACTTTCGATCACATGAGGATAATGCGCATACTCCAGGGCATGCACTTTCGAGGCTACCTCCTCCGGCGTATCCGAAGGTAATACCGGACAAGAAGCCTGGAAGATGATAGCGCCCTCATCATAATGCTCATTAATATAATGTATAGTAATACCCGACTCCCGCTCACCAGCCTTCACGACCGCCTCATGCACATGCATGCCATACATCCCCTTGCCGCCATATTTAGGGAGTAACGCGGGATGGATGTTCACGATCTTACCGGGAAAAGCCTGAAGAATCACGTCTGAGATCTTATTCATAAAACCGGCCAACACGATAAGGCAGACATCATATTCCGCCAACTTTTCCAAGATCGGCACACCAGCAATAAATTCCTCCCGTGAAAACACGAAAGAAGGCACTCCCAACTTGTTTACCCGCCCATGCACGCCAACATTACGATTATTTGATAAAACAACCGCAACATTAACGTTTTCACTGTTAGCAAAATATCGGGCGATGTTCTCGGCATTCGTACCAGATCCGGAAGCAAAAATCGCTATGTTTTTCATATTTTTAGATGTTTAAATGCACAAGAAAAGAAAAAATGTGCAGTTTTCCGCATTTTTAGCTTATTAAATTTGCTTTGTAACATAAAAAATTCTTTTCTTTGCACTGCAAATTTAAAAAGTATATTCGTATTTATTAATCTAAATTGAAAAAGTTATGTCTGAAGTTGCTGAAAGAGTAAAAGCTATCATCGTTGACAAGTTAAGTGTTGAAGAAACAGAAGTTACAAACGAAGCAAGCTTTACTAACGATTTAGGAGCAGACTCTCTTGACACTGTAGAATTGATTATGGAATTCGAAAAAGAATTCGGTATCTCAATTCCTGACGATCAAGCAGAAAAGATTACAACTGTAGGTGACGCTATCGCTTACATCGAGGCTAACGCGAAGTAATCAATCCTTTTAACTAAAGGTATGGAATTAAAAAGAGTTGTAGTAACAGGTCTTGGAGCTATTACTCCTCTTGGTAATACCCTCCCCGAAACATGGGAAGGTATTATCAATGGAAAAAGTGGCGCTGGACCTATTACTCAGTTTGATGCATCCAAATTCAAGACACAATTTGCATGCGAAGTTAAAGGCTTCGATCCGTTGAAAGTTATGGATCGTAAGGAAGCCCGCAAGTGTGATCGTTATAGCTTATTCGCGATCGACGCAGCGAAACAAGCGATCGAGGACGCGGCAATGGACTTGGATAAAGAAGATAAGAACCGTATCGGCGTTATTTTCGCTTCAGGTATCGGTGGTATCAAGACATTTGACGAGGAAGTATTGAGTTATGCGAAGATCAAGGATACGATCGGTCCGAAGTTTAACCCGTTCTTCATCCCGAAAATGATCTCGGATATCGCAGCTGGACATATTTCCATGCTTTATGGATTCCACGGCCCGAACTTTGCGACCGTCTCAGCTTGTGCATCTTCTACAAACGCTATCAGTGACGCATTCAATTATATCCGTTTAGGCAAGGCTAACGTCATCATCACCGGTGGAGCGGAAGCTGCTGTTTCTGAATCGGGTGTAGGTGGATTCAACTCCATGAATGCGTTATCGACACGTAATGATTCTCCCGAGACCGCATCTCGCCCGTTCAGCGCTAGCCGTGACGGATTCGTGATGGGTGAAGGTGGAGCTTGCTTGGTATTGGAAGAAATGGAGCACGCATTGGCTCGTGGCGCTAAAATATATTGCGAGATCGCTGGAACCGGAATGTCTGCCGATGCTTATCACTTGACCGCTTCTCATCCGGATGGTTTAGGAGCGAAGCTGGTTATGCGCAACGCATTGGAAGACGCGGGAATGACTCCGGAAGATATTGATTACATCAATGTTCATGGAACATCGACTCCCGTAGGCGATATCTCAGAGGTTAAGGCGATCAAAGATGTGTTCGGAGAACATGCTTATCAACTGAATATCAGTTCTACAAAGTCAATGACCGGTCACTTGCTTGGTGCTGCCGGAGCGGTAGAGGCGATCCTGTGTATTATGGCTATAAACGATGGTATTATCCCGCCGACCATTAACCATGCGGAAGGCGACGATGATCCTGAAATAGATTATAAACTGAATTTCACATTCAATAAGGCTCAAAAGAGAGAAGTGAAAGCCGCTTTATCGAATACGTTTGGTTTCGGTGGACACAACGCTTGCGCCATTGTTAAAAAATTCGTGAAATAACGTGTTTAGAAAGCTATACAAACAGCTACATAAAAGAATAAGGCTCCTGCATAATAAAGGTAGGGAGCCTTATTTGTCTTTATCAAAGATTCTAGGTTTTTATCCGGATAATCTCCAGATTTACGAGCAGGCCTTGTTGCATAAATCATCATCAGTAGAGACGGGTGATGGTAAATGGCTTAACAATGAGCGTCTTGAATTTTTAGGAGATGGCATTTTGGATGCGGCGGTCGCCGATATTGTCTATAAGCGCTACCCGAATAAGCGGGAAGGCTTTTTGACAAACACACGCTCCAAGATCGTACAACGGGAAACGATGAATAAGGTCGCCGTACAACTCGGCCTCGATCAAATGGTAGTCTATTCAACCAAGATAAACTCTCATAACAATCATATGTATGGTAATGCGCTCGAGGCTTTGATCGGCGCTATTTATCTGGATCAAGGTTATGACGTTTGTTATAAGTTTATCCGTGACGTGATGATAGAAAAGTATATCGATGTAGATACACTCGTCCGGAAAGAGATAAATTTCAAGTCAAACTTGATTGAATGGAGCCAAAAGAACAAAATATCGATCTCGTTCGATCTAATAGAGTCTTTTACGGATCATGATGGAAATCCTGTATTCCAAAGCGCGATTAAATTGCTCGGCGAGCAAATTGGCATAGGTATCGGTTACTCCAAAAAAGAATCCCAGCAAGCGGCTTCTAAAATGGCGGTCAAAAGATTGCGGACAGACAAAGAACTCCAGCAACGTATCTCTGCCACAAAGAAAAAGAAGACGGGTGAACTAACCGATGAAAAAGAGTTTTCTGACCTCCCAGAGGAAGAAACTGTATGATAAATAGCAGAACTTGGGTATATCGTTTGATATACCCAAGTTCTTAGTTCTATAAGAATAAGCTCATATAAAGTTGTATGTATGAAAAAACAGTACAGTAAATTTCTCCGAATATTAATAACCAGCATATTATATATCGGCTATTTCTCGATTTCAAGTTCGTTGGCGCAGATCAGCGAAGGAGGACTCCCCCCCAGCTTTCAATTCGCAGGTTCACTTCGAAGTGAAAAGCTAGCAGAACAAGTTCCAGTGAATTTCAGTGTGGAAGACCTCAAGGCGGTCGATGCGTGGAGGGTCAGCCAAGGCGCTCCGTTGCGTGTAGCCAAGTCGATTCCAACCAGCTTCGACATCGCCGATAGCGGCGATTGGATTTCACTACCCGACGGTAGCCAAATATGGCAACTTCACCTTCAAGCGAAAGGAGCGATCGCCTTGATCCTGTATTACTCCGATTTTTATATACCCAAAGGTGCCCGGTTATACCTGTATAACGCAGCGAAAACCCAAGTATTGGGTGCCTATACGCATCGTACGCATCCTGAAAACGGACCGTTCGCAACCCAAGCCGTAGCAGGCGATGAGGTGATCCTCGAATATGTACCGGCACCATCCGGCGAGACACCTCGACTACGCATCCGGGAGGTCGGTTACGGGTATAATCATCTTGAAGCGATCATGCCTGAAGTACAGGAAGCGCCGGGAGCTGGCTTTTCAGAAGCTTGCGAAGTGAATATCAATTGCGAGGAGGGAGCCGATTGGCAGGAGCAAAAGAAGGGGGTGATACAAATGATTCAATACATCCGTAATAAAGAGGGAGAAGGAGGAAGCTATATTTGTACGGCTTCTCTGGTAAATAATACGGCCCGTGACAAAAAGCCTTATGTATTATCCGCCTTCCATTGTTCGCAAGATATACTGGGCGAACAGACGGTTACTCCCGAGGAATTAGCGGTCTGGTTGTTTTATTTCCACCAAGAACATGTGGGCTGCGATAATGAGTCACCCATTTATCCGATAAAAACCATGGTAGGATGTACACGGAAAGCCTCCACCCCTGTCGAAAACGGTTCCGACGGACTGTTGCTGTTGCTTAACGACGAGATCCCCGACGATTATAATGTATTCTTTAACGGATGGGATCGTTCAAATATGCTTTCACTCTCGGGCGTAGGCATCCATCATCCTTCCGGCGATTATATGAAAATCTCCACCTATGGAAATTATCCGACAGAATCGATTACATGGCGTAATAGTGATGTTGGGAAAACCGGGGCCACGAACGCTCATTGGAACGCAACTTTCGATGCCACGCTAAACGGACACGGGGTGACCGAGGGAGGTTCTTCCGGCTCGCCTTTATTTAATAGCAAAGGCTTGATTATAGGTACGCTGAGCGGTGGAAGCTCCAGTTGCGAACTGCCCGAAGGATTGAATTTATACGGTAAATTGTATTATCACTGGAATAAATACAGTGATAATGATACAGCCCGAATGGATGTCTGGCTAGATCCACTCGGAACGGGCGTCACCTCGTTGCAGGGAATGACGCAGGATGGGAAAACGCTCGGAAACGAGTATGAAGGTCCGACTGATTTGAAATACAAACAGATCTCCACGGGTGAGATTCAACTGACATGGAATGCCCCAGTCCTCGAAAAAATAGCTGGTTGGGGATCACAAGATCGTTATCAACAGTTCGGTCTCGGAGGAGATCCATTCTATTTCGCTCAGAAATGGGATACGAAAGATCTACAACCGGTGCATAAAAAAACGATCCGGAAGGTTAATTTCTATCCACAGGAAGGGGTCACTTATGGAGTCTATATCAAACAGGGAAACCGGGAGTATGAAGAGAGTTTCACTCAACTGAAATCAGGTAAAATAAATTCGGTCACACTTAAAACACCATTCGTAATCGACGCGAAGCAGGATTTACTGGTAGCCATTCATGTGATAAGCTATGCCAATAACACATACCCGGCATGCTCCGATGAAGGCCCCGCAGTCGACGGAAAAGGGAATTTATATTCTTTGGACGGAAAAAAATGGGAAACATTCTCAGATGATGAGCTAGATGCCAATGTTGTGTTATCGATCGTAATAAGCGCGGAAGAAGGTGAGCTCCCCTCGAGTTCCGTATTCTCCACGAGCACTTTCTCGGAGAAACCGCAACCCATGAGAACGGGCCGATTATCATTCCGGAAACTGGCTATCGCCTCTGATGCGCAAGAAGCAGAGTTGATCACGGCTTTTCCGGAGCTGACCGGTTATAAGGTATATCAAGATACCCGGGAACTGACGACATTACCTGTTTCTCAACGGAATTATACGGTGAAAAATCTGACAACAAGTACCCCTCTGCTCCAAGTAACGGCACTTTATGGTACCGATGAGAGCGCCCCGGTTACGGTAATTCCGGAAACGAGCGTAGGTAACGAACTGAAGCCAACAGGCGAAGAAGTAGATATTCAACCACGTATCTTCTCGAATGAAGTACAGATCCAGAATTATCAACAACTGAAATCGCTTGAGATCTACAGGGCCGATGGAAAGTTGATACGTAGCGTCCCGCAACCGGGAAGCAGTCTCAGCACGGGTGATTTTGCCACTGGAATGTATATCTTCCGCTTGACTACCGAAAAGGGAAGCCAAACCGTTCAAGGTATTAAGAAATAAACGGCCGCCTACTAGTATAAAGTAAAAAAGGTTGTGCGTTCTCTGACACACAACCTTTTTTATTTTATTTCCCGAATGTTACCCCCATCCGTTTTCCTTGTACGATCAAATCATGATCCGGTGTCACTAATTTTAGTTTTCCCGCTACTTCTAACAAGGGAATGGATTCTACCCTATCTCCTTTCATACAAACCATACGTCCGAATTCACCATTAGCGATCAGTTCCGTGGCATGGCCTCCCAAGCGAGTCGCAAGGTTACGGTCGAACGGAGAGGGGTTTCCACCCCGTTGGGTGTATCCCAATACGGTATCCCGGGTCTCGATACCCGTTCCCGCCTCGATAGCCCGGGTGATATAATCAGAAGGACGCTTTTTATCCGGAGTCTCGATACCCTCGGCTACTACAACGATGGAATAAGGTTTGCCCCTGCGAGCCCGATCCAAGATCGCCTCGTTCACCTTATCGATATCGTATCCCAATTCCGGAAGTAAGATCACGTCGGCACCTCCAGCCATCCCGGCATACAAGGCGATCCATCCGGCATGATGGCCCATCACCTCCACGACCATCACCCGCTTATGTGAACTAGCCGTAGAATGAAGACGGTCTATAGATTCCGTGGCGATATTCACGGCGGTATTAAAACCGAACGTAATATCCGTACCCCATATGTCATTATCGATTGTCTTGGGAACGCCTATCACGTTCAATCCGATCTGAGATAACAGATTGGCCGTCTTCTGCGTACCGTTTCCTCCGATACAAACCAAGCAGTCCAGCCCCAGCTCCTCATAATTTTTCTTAATGATCTCCGGCTTTTCCGAATCTCCCGAGGCCAAGAGCTTACGGAAAGGCTTCTCTCTGGACGTTCCTAAAATGGTTCCCCCTAAATTTAATATGCCGGATAAGCTCCGTTCATCGAAAACTTGGACGTCTTTATTCAAAAGACCTATAAAACCGCTATGAATACCTATCACTTCCATGCCGTAATGCATGATAGCGGTCTTGCCAACACCACGGATCGTAGCGTTGATACCGGGGCAATCGCCACCCGATGAGAGAATCCCTATTTTCATCGTAACGTTAATTTAGTACCTAGCAAAGATATAAATAAAAAGAGAATGCCTACATTTGCACTCGAACAAATAAAAAGAGCATGGATATTTTAACACAGACGATTTCGCTCCTTTTCCGCCATCGACAAACGGAGATCGGACGATTTGGGCAGGATATAGACCATATCCAGCGCAAACAGCTGCATGCTCTGCTTTCGACGGCACGCAAGACGGAATGGGGACTCAAATATGATTATAAAAGCATTCGCTCTTATTCTGACTTCTGCCAACGTCTTCCCTTACAGACTTATGACGAGATAAAGCCGTATGTCACCCGAATGATAAACGGAGAAAGGAATATTCTCTGGCCTTCGGTGGTGCGGTGGTACGCTAAGAGTAGCGGGACCACGAACGACAAAAGTAAATTCCTGCCCGTCACCCCCGAGATATTAAAGGGTTGCCACTATAAAGGCGGCTTTGATTGCGTAGCCATTTATCTGCGGAACAACCCGGAAAGCCGTTTCTTCTCCAAGAAAGGCTTGATATTGGGCGGTAGCCATAGCCCTTCCCCGCTAAACTCCGAGGCTCATCAAGGCGACTTATCCGCCGTATTACTTCAAAATCTCAATCCGCTCGTCAATTTAATACGCGTCCCCAAGAAACCCATTATCCTAATGGATGAATGGGAAAGCAAGATCAAGGCGATCGTGGAGAACACTTGGAATAAGGATGTAAACAGCCTATCCGGTGTTCCTTCTTGGATGTTGGTATTGATCAAGGCCGTATTGAAAAAAACGGGTAGGGAATATCTTACGGACGTATGGCCTAATCTGGAGGTCTTCTTCCATGGGGGAATCAGTTTCGAGCCTTACCGGGAGCAATATAAAACCTTGATTCCATCGAATAAGATGCATTATATGGAGACCTATAACGCATCCGAGGGCTTCTTCGGGCTGCAAGACGATCCGACAGACCCCAGTTTGCTTATGATGCCGGATTACGGTATTTTCTATGAGTTCATCCCGATGAACGAGGTGGGTAGCGCCCATCCGACCGTGTTACCGCTGGAATCGGTAGAGACCGGGAAAAACTACGCGATGGTAATCACGACCTCGGGAGGATTATGGCGCTATCAGATCGGGGATACGGTACGTTTCACCTCGTTATTCCCTCATAAATTCGTTATCTCCGGACGTACCAAGCACTTTATCAACGCCTTCGGCGAGGAGCTAATGGTGGATAACGCCGATAAGGCGATCGCCATGACTTGCCTACGAACCGGGGCGAAAGTAAAAGAATATACCGCCGCCCCACTCTTTATGCTGGATAAGGCAAAAGGACGGCACCAATGGTTTATCGAGTTTGACAAGAAACCGGAATCTCTCGATGAATTCGCCACTTTATTAGATCAGAACTTACAAAAGCTGAACTCGGACTATGAGGCGAAGCGGTATAAAGAGATCTCCCTTCAACCGCTGGAAATCGTTATCGCCCACGACGGTGCTTTCTATGAATGGCTCAAGCAGAAAGGCAAATTAGGCGGGCAGCACAAGATCCCACGCCTCAGCAACGACCGCACGCATATAGAGGAGCTTTTGCGCATTAACCAGTCTCTATAAGCCGGTATGCGCTTTATTCATAAGACGCATTAAAATTGATAAGTCAGATAGAATCCCGCCATATTCGAACTGAATACCGGAGCGGCCACGATCGGGCAGTTCTTCACATTTCGATTGATCCGCCGGGCGATAGCGTTACGAATCGGGAAATAGATCAGATACGATAACTCTACCGACAAGATCCCGAAACCTGCGCCGGCTACTACATCCGCCACCCAATGCCTGTTATTGTATAAGCGGGAACCCGCCACGAACGCCGCTATCGCATAACCCGAGTAAGCGAGTATAGGTGAGCTATCCTTAAATTCCTTATAAGCCATATGCGCCCCTAAGAAAGCATTCGAGGTATGTCCGGAAGGAAACGAATAAGGCGCCCCGTCCGGGCGAGGCTCGTTTACCCAGTTCTTCAGCCCATGCACCATCAATCCGTTCATCCCTTCCGCTAAAGCGACCAAGCAAAGTTGGTCCACCCAGTTATGCTTCTCTGTTCCCATAAGGTCGCAGACAAATACCCAACCCAGCATTCCCCACTCCAAGTAATTGTCGATATGGATTTGCTTCACGGAATCTTTCCGGGAAAACAGGTGAAAGTCATTCATCCCGTCGATCGCCGTGCCTACGGCTCCCACCGTTATCAATGAGGCCGGAAGAATCAAGCTTTTCGGGTTAAACTTATAGGCGACGACAGGCATTCTCTCCTTGACAGGGGCTTGAGAACGTACGTTTAACGTATCGAGATCACCAACGCCCGCGAACGCAATGTTTACGAAGCCTATCAAAAGGCTTACCAAGACGATTAATTTCCTATATATCATATCCGTTATTTTCCTCTAAGACATCCCTCTCCCGGATAAACCCTTCATCAAAATAGTTGTTCTCTATTTTCGAATGGATCACCCGCTGGAAATAGAAACGATGGTTATTCCAATGGAAGGCCGGGTATTCCTTATTTTGTTTGACAATATTATTCGTGAAGACCAACCCGTCCACGGACTTGGCGTATACCAATGGCCTATCGAACGTAATAAACTCGTTCGCGTCGATCACGATATCACTATGGAAATATTTCCTTTGCGACGCTAAATCCGGGATTTCGGGATAAATAGAGATAATAGCGTTCGTAAATTGGAACATATTCGTCAAGGAGTTGATGAACTTATTCTTACGGATCAACACGTTCCGGCAAGCGCCGGTCTCGAACCAACCATTGCAATCACCGCACAGCAGGATCGCCGTCCCCGAGGTATGATCGAAAACATTATTCTCTACGACCGTTTGCCGAGGCGTGCTGAACAAGGAACCGCGGGCACGGTTATTCCGGATCACGTTATCCGAGAATAGGACCGTCGGCGTCCACTCCAGATTCTCTATGCCGAAGCCGCTTCCCTCATGGATCGAAGGATTCACCGTATTCTCAAACCGGATCTCGAACTCCTTCGCCCCTCGGTAATCCGGTTGATCAACTGCCTTGATAGCGGTAATCCGGTTTCTCGCCCCTATCAATTCCATGGTGCTCGAATGGATGAACTGCACGGAATCCCCTACCCTTCCCCATTCGAAACCATACGATTGCGGGTGCATATACCGGCCTACCAAGGTAGAGTCATTCACTCGTCTCACCACTTTCAGGTAAGTTCCATGCACATTGATAGCGTCGTCCATCATCCCTTCGTACAAGCCATTCTTGGAGATGATCGTTCCCTTGCAGGTCGAGAAATGGGTAGCGTCCGCCTGTGTCGTGAAATACCGCGGATCGTCCGCCCCTTTCAAGCAAACGGAGAAACCATCCAGCGTGATATTCTCGCTCACTTGCGCCAAGAGGCCCATTCCCTCGGCATAATGAACCTTGATATTCTCCAGAGTCGTATTCACGTCATGATACAGGAAGACACCGGGAGCCGGACGTTCCCAAGAACGCATGGCGATCACCGTACCGGGCACCAAACGGTTGTCTTTCCAACGGGGAGACTTTATCAGCCTTGGAGAAACCTCGATCAAGCCCCGCACGCCTACCGGGATATCGCTTGTATTATACACCAAATGACGTGTATCTCCCTCGAAGGCGATACCGGAACCGGGAGTCAACTCCCAGCCTTCTCCCTTCGCTACAAACACGCTATCCCGTATCTCATAGCGTACCCATGGAGCCACCTCGAAGGTGATCCCGCCTTTC
This sequence comes from Parabacteroides sp. AF21-43, assembly GCF_003635435.1. Taxonomy (NCBI): domain Bacteria; kingdom Pseudomonadati; phylum Bacteroidota; class Bacteroidia; order Bacteroidales; family Tannerellaceae; genus Parabacteroides; species Parabacteroides sp. AF21-43. The sequence goes on from NZ_QTMG01000010.1 coordinate 134,413, forward strand.
AGCGTATCGTTCTCCACCACTTTTACCTGTGAAATCTGAGGATGCTTGAAGTCTATACTGAAATTCTTCAAGACACAATTCCTCGAATCCAGCAAAGAGACCGGCAACATCCTGCCGTGGAAGATTAACTCCGAGCCTTGCCCGTCGAACACCATATTCTTCATCCCCTCGAAAGGCAAACCTACTTTCTTCGGATTCATTTGATCATGATTCGAGATGAAATAGACACGCTCCGCCGCGCTATCGGGATAAAACTCATAGCGGCCCTTAGGCAAGGTCACCACAATTGTCTGGTTTTCCTCGCATTTCTCCCGTATCTGCTCCAATGCCCTCGCCATAGCGGGCGCATTATCCACATTCTCGACCGGGGATAAACCATAAGCCGACAAATCATACCTCCGTTCCGTAGAACAAGCGCTTCCAAACAGGGAATAAAGCAGGACAACTGCCCCCCATAGATACCATTTCATAGAAAATCAATTAAATATATCCGCGAAGGTATGTATTTTACAGGGTAAGCGCACTAAAAACAGACAATAACTTTCCGTCTCATGAATCCTATCACGAATCTCCTATAATAGCAGCCTGAGTTTTCTCCTAATAAAACAAAAGTTTCCTCAGTAAGAAACTTTTGTTTCCCTATATAGAAACGAAAGTTTTTCCTTGAAGAAACTAAAGTTTTCCGTATAAGAAATTTAGAAAAACTGCAATAGGCTGATAATCAATTAAAGTACAAAAAGAAACAGCTACCCTTTCCATTCTCGGATTCTACCGAGATATGGCCGCCATGCAAGGTGATTATTTGCTTACAGATGCTTAAACCGATACCCGAGCCGGAGGGCTTGGTGGTAAAGAAAGGTACAAAAACCCGGTCGATAACCTCGGGTAAGACACCGATACCGTTGTCTCGCACGGTAAAGACGAGTTCGTTTCCCTCCCGCTGAGCCGCCACGATAATCTCGGGGTTTGGCTTTTCCGCACAAGCCTCACAAGCATTCTTCAGTAAGTTCAAGAAGACCTGCTCCATCTGCGCCCGATCCGCGAACCATTCCAGAGGCTCGTCCGGCAAGCGGAAACGGATAGAAGGCTCAGGGCACAAACGCCTTAAATCCGAAAAGAAATCTTTCACTAAGATACGGGTCTTTACCGGAGAGGCGATCCGGGTCAATCTCCGGTAATTCTCAACGAAATCCAGCAACCCTTTACTCCGGCGATGGATGACATTCACCCCATGCTGGATATACGAACGATTCCGGACATCATCCGGATCTGCTTTACAACGTTTACTCAAGGTCTCGGACAACGAGATAACGGGTGTGATGGAGTTCATGATCTCGTGCGTCAAGACACGGATCAATTTCTGCCAAGCCTCCATCTCATTCCGCTCCAAGGTAGAATGGATGTTCTTCAAGCTGACGATCCAACGCTCGCAACCTCGCAAGTCGATACGAGTGGCATCGATCGCCCAATCTTGCGGAACGGATGGTTTTCCGTAACGCACCACCGTCTTCCCCGCCTTGATAGCCTCCAAGAACTCATTGGGTAACCGACACCTCGTATCCAGCAACGCGTCGGCGGCCCGGTTCTTCCATTCAATAGCCCCTTCCCTGTCAGTAACGAGTACGGCAGTGTCCACCTTATTCAACAGACTCTCAAAATACTGCCGCCTTACCTCCTCGTCCATCAATCGGCCACGCAAAGATCGCAGGGCCTCGGACAAATCGTCCGCCAACTCCCGCATCACCTTATCCTCATAAGGTGAACGAACGATCTGGATCAAGTCTTGCTGCCGCAAGCAATCCACCACATAACGCCAATACTTCACCTGCCGCATCTGTATGAAATAAAGATGAATCGAGAAATACAAGATCGCGATCCCGCAAAAAGTAGGACAAAAGATAATCTCCTCATGCACGCAATAGAACAGGACTCCCGTAGACAAGACGATGCCTACGATGTGCGAGATGACCGTGAACGCATACGATCTCATAAGCCGAACTTCTCTATTTTACGATACAAGGAAAAACGGGTGATACCCAATAGCTCGGCGGCATAGCTCATATTGCCATTGCTTTGCCGCAAGGCGCGCTCAATGATTTTCCGCTCGGCTTGCTCTAGATTCAAATCAGGGTCCGGTTCCTTCTTTCGCTCGTACGAGGCCGTATAGAGAGGGAAATCATCCGGTCTCAGTACCGTGCCCTCGTTCAAGATCACGGCTCGCTCCAAAACATGCTGCAACTCCCGGACATTACCGGGCCAAGGGTATTTCATCAGCTTACTCCCCGTCTCCCGGCTCAACCCTTTGATCGTTTTCTTGTATTTCCGGCTATACAGCCTCTGGAAATGATCGGCCAGCATCAAGATATCCTCTCCCCGCTCACGCAGCGGTGGTATGGCTATCTCTATGGTATTGATCCGATAGAGCAAGTCTTGCCGGAAACTCCCCTCGCTCACCAGCTGACGCAGATTGGCGTTGGTGGCGCAGATCAAACGGACATCGATCGAGATCGGTTCCACCGCTCCCAAACGGGTGATATGACGTTTCTCTATAGCTGTCAGCAATTTAGATTGCATCGGCAAAGATAGATTCCCGATCTCGTCCAGAAAGAGCGTACCGCCGGAAGCCATCTCCATACGTCCCGGCTTGGATCTTCGGGCATCCGTGAAGGCACCTTTCTCATAGCCGAACAACTCACTCTCAAATAATTGTTCCGGGATGCTTCCCAAATCGATCGTCACGAAAGCATCGTCACGCCGGGGCGAGTAATGCCTCAACAAACGAGCCACCAAATCCTTTCCCGTACCGCTCTCGCCGGTAATCAATATATTCGCGTCGGTCTCCACAAGTTTGTAGATCGTGTCTTTTACCTTCAGCATAGCCGGCGACTCACCTATCAATTCCGGCAATGTGTCGTCCTCCTTCATGGCTTTCATTTGCTCTCGCAAACGTCCTACCTCCTTACGGGAATGGCTCAATCGAATGCCCGACGAGAGGGTAGCCAGTAACTTCTCCGTTTCCCACGGCTTGGAGATGAAATCGGTAGCTCCTACCTTAATGGCCTTGACCGCCTTCTCTATATCCGAATAGGCCGTCATGAAGATCACGACCGCTTGCGGATCGATCTCCAAGATTTGTCCCAAATACTCAAAACCCTCCTGCCCGCTCACGGCATCCCGATGGAAATTCATATCCAGCAAGACCACGTCCGGTTGAAACGTCCGCATGAAATACTCGATGCGTGCCGGTTGTGTCGTTACCTTCACCTTTTGCATGTACGGCTCCAACAGTAAGTTCAATGCGAACAACACATCCTTATTATCGTCGATGATCAATATTTTCCCCTTTTCTTCCATACGGACAAAGATAAAGGGAATAAAGACAGCTTGTACGTGCATTATCGCACAAAAAATGTACGCTATCGCACTACATGAAGAAATACAGATTTTTCTATGATTCTATTTTCTAATACGTTACATTTATGGCATAATATTTGAGTCGGATTCAGCGAAATTGAGTCATCAGCGATATCATCAAAAAACGGAATTGCCATGTTAATACATTACTGTGTCATTGCCTTCAAAAACATCTGGAAGTATAAAGTCAGCGCCTCCATCAGTATCCTAGGGCTGGCTTTCGCCCTCGTCTGTTTCGTGCCCATACTCTATTGGATGGATCATGAGACCACTTACGATTCTTTCTACAAGGATTCCGAATCCATCTACCGTGTCTATAGCGCCGAGAAACAATCCGGTAAAGTGAACAAAGGAGCCTCGAAAGGTATCGAGAATAGCTTACGAGAGCAAGTCCCAGCTATCGAAGCCTCCACCACGCTTATGCTTTCAACCGAAAACTGCCGTACCCAAGCGACTCCTTATATCCAAATGAATATGCTTTATACGGACAGCACGTTCCTAGAGGTATTCCCGCAAACTTTTGTTTGTGGAGAAATGAATCATCCGCTACAAATCGTAAACAACATGATCTTGAGCGAACGTACGGCGGTCCGTCTATTTGGCGACGCGGAAAAGGCGATCGGGCAACCGATACACACCTTGATGAGAGCCTCCTTACCTCCCTACATCGTCACGGCTGTGGTGAAAGACCCATCACCCCATACCAATCTACCGTTCGACGCGATCATCAACCATAACATGATACAGCATTTCTCCCAGTTACCTCCAGAGGCACAATGGAGCTTCTTCGTGATGGACTTATACGTGAAACTCCATCCAAGCTCAGACCCAAAAGCCTTCGCCAATCAACTAAAAGAGCTACCTGAACGTATCGGGGTGAACAAGGAGATCGAGTTGCGAACACTCCCCATCCGTGAGATCCGGCATCATCTGAATGAAGATACACCCTTCACCTTAAATTTCATCGGCTTGTTTGTCGTATCTGGTGCCCTATTATTGTTTGCCGCCCTCTTCAATTTCTTGAATTCCTATATGGATCTCTTTCGGCAACGTGTGCGGGAATGGCGTTTACGGACGGTCAACGGCGCAACGAGAAAGCAATTGATCGAACAAATGTCTGTCGAACTAGGCTGTTCCGTACTTGCATCCTTGTTGGTAGCCTTGATCTTCATAGTCCAAGTCAAGCCGCTTTTCGCCCGATGGCTGGAGATTGATTTGGAGATGGGCCGGTTCCTGTTTCTTTTCGCAGGGGTAGGTATAGGTACATTTCTCATCCTCCAATGTGCAGGATTAGTATTCTTCGGGCAGTTCAGCCATACGGCAACCACCTCGCTCGTTCCCAAAGAGACAGTCAAACCCCTTTTGTTACGCCGCATGGCCGTGACCTTACAATTGATGATCAGTATCCTGTTCATCGTAGCATCACTGGTTGTCATGGAGCAAATGCGATTCGTAAATCAAAAAGATTTAGGTTTCGATCCAAAAGGCCTTATCCAACTATCCGGCTTCGTAGACGTATCCGGGAAAATAGAATCCACGTTGATGCAAGAGTTAAGTGCCCTGCCGCAAGTCAAAAGTTTCACCGACACGAACTTTAAGCCTCAACATCATGTCGATCCCATGGCGATCTTCACGAATGTGGAATGGGAGGGAAAACCGCTGGACACAAAGGTGGACTTCCACCTCTATGGAACCGATCACCGATTTGGTGAGACCTTCGACCTAAAGATGTTAATGGGCCGGTGGTGGACAGAAGGCAACGAACTTAGTGTCGTGCTCAACGAGTCGGCGGTTCGTGCCATGGGCTTACAAGACCCAGTCGGCAGCATCATCCGTATGCCGTGGTGGTCAGATTTCAGCGTGATCAAAGAATACGAGATCGTCGGTGTCGTCAACGATTTCCATGCGCTATCTTTCCGGGAAAGTATTCATCCGATGCTATTCATTCCTTCGGGTGGACTGGTGAATAATCTGTATATCCGGGTCATACCGGGCGAGGAAGGAAACATCGCCCACCATATCACGGAGCTACTGCCCAAGATAGACCCGACATTAGCGGATACCCGGATCACCCCGATCGGAACGCTTTACGATCAACTGAACCAATCCGAGATCGTCGGGTTGAAGATCTTCTCGTTCCTTGCTTTCGCTTGTTTGCTAATCTCCTTGTTCGGCATCTACGCCGTCGCTACAGCCTCCACGAAACGGCGGCGTAAAGAGATCGCTATCCGGAAAGTAGTAGGCTCGAAAGCCTCCGAGATCATTTTCTTGTTCTTCAAGGAATACATGCGATTAATTGTCATCGCCGGAATCATCGCTTTCCCGATCAGCTATCTCGTCATGAACTACTGGTTGCAAGGCTACGCCTATCGCATCCAAATCCAGATCTGGTGGTTGGTGGGAATATTCATCACCATTACCAGCATGGTTCTAGGTACGATACGTGAACAGGTATGTAAGGCAGCCAATGAGAATCCGTCGGAAGTCATCAAGAGTCAATGAATGCCTATGAAAACTACAGACTATTCACGATCAGCTTGATAATACCAAGGATTTTATGTAAGTTCGCGATTCCTAAATATATAATAGAATATGGAACATCCATTGAATATTTACAACACGCTTACGAGAAAGAAGGAGCAATTCATACCCCTGCACGAGCCGCATGTAGGTATGTACGTATGTGGCCCCACGGTTTATGGTGACGCCCACTTGGGACACGCACGTCCGGCGATCACGTTCGACTTGCTATTCCGTTACCTTACCCACCTAGGATATAAAGTGCGTTATGTACGTAATATAACGGATGTAGGGCATCTGGAGCACGACGCCGATGATGGGGAGGATAAGATCGCCAAGAAGGCACGGCTAGAACAGTTGGAGCCGATGGAAGTGGTTCAATATTACCTCAATCGTTATCATCAAGCGATGGATGCGCTGAACGTACTTCCTCCCAGCATCGAGCCGCACGCTTCCGGACATATTATCGAACAAATCGAGTTAGTCAAGAAGATTCTGGATAACGGCTACGCTTACGAAAGCCAAGGCTCCGTCTATTTCGACGTTGAGAAATATAATAAAGATCATAAATACGGCATCCTCTCGGGTCGCAATATCGAGGATATGTTGAATACGACCCGTGCGTTGGACGGGCAGGACGAGAAGCATAACGCCATCGACTTCGCCCTTTGGAAATGCGCCCAGCCGGAGCATATCATGCGTTGGCCGTCTCCGTGGAGCGACGGCTTCCCCGGTTGGCACTGCGAATGTACCGCTATGGGCAAGAAATACCTCGGGGAGCATTTCGACATCCACGGGGGTGGCATGGACTTGATCTTCCCGCACCATGAATGCGAGATCGCGCAAGCCGTGGCTTCCCAAGGGGATGACATGGTTCATTATTGGATGCACAACAATATGATCACCATCAACGGGCAGAAGATGGGTAAATCATTAGGTAATTTCATCACACTGGAGCAATTCTTCACGGGTGATCATCCCTCCTTGCAACAAGCGTATTCCGCCATGACCATCCGTTTCTTCATCCTGCAAGCGCATTACCGCAGCACGGTTGATTTCAGCAACGAGGCTTTACAGGCTGCCGAGAAGGGCTTGTCACGCTTGATGGAGGCATACGGACATTTGATGAAGTTGAAACCGTCCGCTACCTCTACCGTAGACACGAAAGGTCTTCGTGAGAAATGTTTCGAGGCCATGAATGACGATTTGAACTCACCGATCGTGATTTCTCATCTATTCGATGCCGCCCGTGCGATCAATTCGATAAAAGACGGTAAGGCTACCATAACCGAGGAGGACCTGAAAGAATTACAAGAGGTATTCCACTTGTTCTTGTTCGACATCCTAGGTATGAAAGACGAGGCTTCCGCCAGTGGTAACAGCTATGAGACTTTTGGCAAGGCCGTAGACTTATTATTATCCATCCGCCAGCAAGCCAAGGCGAATAAAGACTGGGCTACCTCCGACAAGATCCGTAACGAATTAATCGCGATGGGATTCGAGATAAAGGATACCAAGGATGGTGCGGAATGGAAACTAAGCAAATAATCCACCAAGCGAATAGTAAGAGGTTATGACAATCCATGAATTTCTTCAAGGCGATAAATTCGCCTTGCTTGCGGGCGTTGAATTATTAGAAACGGGCAACGGTTACGCCAAGGCGCGTATGCTCATCAAGCCCGAACATTTAAATGGTGGAGGCGTATGTCAAGGTGGGGCGATCTTCACGTTGGCGGATCTGGCTTTCGCCGCGGCGACTAATAGCCACGCACGCCTGACATTATCCATTACCTCAAACATCAATTTCTTTAAGGCGGAGAGTAAGGGATATTTATATGCGGAAGCGAAAGAAGCGTTCAGCCATAAGAGACTGGCGAATTGCGAAGTCCGTATCACCAATGAAGCCGGAGAATTAATCGCGACTTTTAATGGTACAGGTTACCGCAAAGACACGGAATTACCCTTCACTCCGTTGGTTTAAAAAAGAAATTCTATAAAAAGCGAAAGCCTTTGGGGTTTGTTCCCAAAGGCTTTCGCTTTTTTATGCTTATACGCAACACATTATAAATCAATCTAAATAAACAATATGTCATAAACAAATTATTCACATGTCATAACCTCTGCCTTTATGAGCCCCCTTTATTATAAAACATCTTTTATATTTGTCTACATCAATGCTACACGATCACGATAACTACCCTATCAATATAAAAAGCTCTCGCCCCAGCTCCGTGATGAGCTGGGTGCGAGAAACACAAGCCTATCTAAAAAGCTTTCATTTCTTCTGCACCACGATACGGCAAGTAAGCGGGGCACGCAGGTTATAGGAGTCTTTATAATAGACCTCGGCCGCCCCGATCTTCAGTTTCGCCCGGATCTTTACCGGGATATGGTTCTCGTCATCACCGATCCAAACCTCCGCCGCTTCCTTGGCTTGGGAAAATGCCTCATCGTAGATATCGATATAGAAATGACGGGTACGGAATTTCGCCTCCTTATGCTCGACGATCTGTTGTCCCGTATAGCGGAAACGAGCGTTCACGAGCTCCCGGCCGATAGCGATCATGAAAGGGAACTCCGCACCATAACTCATCGTCCGCCAATCCAGCGAACGGAGATACATCGTAGCTCCCAGCATATCGAATACACGTCCTTTCGCCATTAGCATCGTGTCGATCTTCGTCTCCTTTAATGTATGGCGATGCGAGTGGATATCGATCCTACCGCTTCCTTGATACTCAAACTGGAGATTATCCACCAGATAGTAGTCTCCCTCGTTCGTGCGCTTCGAGCTGAACAAGAGCCGAGGCTCCTTTGAGTAATGGCAATCCATCGTATCACGCATCCTAAAGACTTTCTCGATCACTCCGGCAGAGCGGAACAACAGGTTATAATGCCATGACGGCGCTCCTTGGTATTCCGATTCTTTCACGGAAAGGGTAGCCAATCCGGCCTTCGACATGATCAGCCCCCATTTGAAATAAAGATCGTAATCCACCCGTTCCCCATGGGATAACGGCAACGTTTGTGCCCGCAAAGACGTAAGACTCGCTACACACAAAAAGAAAACGCATATATACAGTTTAGAAGCGCAAGCCGCCCACACCGCTGTTCCTATTGGACGAAGACTGTGTTCCCTCATTTTTGTAATCTCTTTTCTTTTTCGTTAGCTCTTTCGGTTTATTCTTCGTGATATCGATCGGTTTCTGCCGTTTCATCGGTGTAGCCTTGATATTCCAAGTCTCCTCCACTTGCCAGTTCTGCATGATATTGAACATCTTCGGGCAATAGAAGACAAGCTCCGGCTGCCGTTTATCGGCGTAATTACCGGTATCCCAGACACCGTTATCATTCACGTCTAATACTAAACGGGCATAATATTTATCCGGTTTCAAGTCCATGAAAAGCACGCCGCCATCTTTTACCTTCACCTTACGGATCGGCTGGTCGCTGCTATTCAATAATTCCACGAAAGCGGTAGTATCCGATCCCTCGATATTGATATATAAATGCCCGTACTCATCTTCTTTCTTAATCTTGAATTCCCCGCTATACACATCGTTCCATTTACCATAGGCACTGAATATCGTGGCGGAATCTACTTCCAAACGGAATTCCTCGCCATATTTCCACGGGCGCTTGATGAAGAAATTCAAGGAATTCGTCGTATCCGGGAAGAAATCGAAGTCAACGGCTTCCCAAAGCGTATCCACTTTCTGATCCAGATAAAAATGATCTTTCGTTAACCCCGCTACCGGTTCGCTAAACGTAACAGCGACCGTATCATACAGGTTGATGGAACCGGAAGCGTTTACGTTCATTCCCAGAAACTCGATGGGTTCCGGCTCATCGTCTTTTTTCTTTTTCTTCTTCTCCACAGGACGGCGACGCACGGTAAATTGTACCGTATCGGTCTGCGGACGAAGTATATTCATGGAATCGCTTTTCAGGTAATTCACCTCCACTTGCAGCGTATCTTGCTTCCAGATCAAAGAATCGGTCAACCAGTAATGCACGGCTTTTCCTTCCTCCGCTGTCTGCAAGAAATACCAATTGCTATCCGCCGGGGTGAAATTCAAAGGAACCGGTACCGGAATAGTATCCAAGGAGGTATTGAAACGCAAGGTTAGTATTTTCTCATCCGTACGCTCCGGCTTCAACATATATTGACGCTCTACTTTCTCCTTAAACAGGCGTAACTCGATATTGTCCGGCATAAAATGGGTATAACCGACTGTCATCACCGTATCGATCGTCAAGCTATCTTTCCAAATCGTATCCTGACGGGTCGTCAACTCGAACGCGGGGACGATCAAAGAATCGTAAAAAGCGATCTGCTGCCCGGGCTGACTGTACTTATAGGAGCGCATCACATCCTCCAAGGCATAGATCCGATAGGTTCCGGGGGCCATATTACGAATCGTAAACTCTCCCTTGTCGTTCGTACGGGAAGTACGGACAAATGGGATCGTCGTAAAGGCGGAATCCTCCAGATTCGTATGCACGCCGATCGTAATACCCGGCATAGGCTCCAGATTCTCGGCGTTCAGCAAGACTCCGGACACCTCCATACTGTCGATGGATTCGCCGGTAGAGAACGCGAAGGAATAATTCTCCAATACATTCTTCTCATTATTATCGGAGATCGAATTGGTAAAGTCTATCGTATAGGTCGTATTCTCCTTCAACGTATCCATCAGCTCGATGACCGCCTTCCGGCCGTTCGCCCGGATAACGGGTTGCTCCATTTGGGGTGGAGTGATGATCACGTTCTCGGTAGGCTTATCGATCTGGATCAACTCATCAAAAATAATCTCCACCTTCTTTCCCTTATAGTTTATCTGGTTAGGCAACGGCGTACTGCTTACGAACTTAGGCGGAGCCTCATCATAAGGCCCCCCGTTTGGCGAGGCTATATTCGCGCACGAGTACAGCACGGCCAGCAGAAGTACCCCTATAAAGAACCGTAAACTATTTCTTACGTATTTATCTTCCATTCAATCTTCATATTTCAATTGAGGGACAAAAATAGGGAAAAATCCCGTGAACGATAAGGATATATACGCTAATTAATCTATACAGGCCACCTAAATTAATTGAGTTATCATAAATTATCTTCACCTTATTGTCATTTTTCTCTCCTAAAGAATATCATCGCGGCTCATCCGGAAAAAAACATCAGCTTGTTTTCCCGAAAACACGTACATGTTTTTCGGAAAACACGTACGACTTTTCCAAAAAACATGTACGTGTTTTTTCGAGTCTGGTTATCAATCTCTTACAAAACGGTAATTCACATCGAACTTATTGTAAAATAAAACACCCGAAATAAGGCAGATACCTAATTAAAAACAGTATCTTCGCGATAGATGGAAGTATAACCAAATAAATAGAGCAACTATGTCAGAAGTATCAGGTATCGAATTGGAGAAAGATGCGGCAGGGAACAACAGCTACGTTCGCATCGACTTAAAGAAATATGGGGATATGATCAATCCTATATTGCAACGATTGGGAGTAAACCTATCGGATAGTAACCTTGATGAATTTGAACGAGATTGGAACAAAGGATTGAGCATCGAGGAATTCAGACAATACGCAAAACAAGAACTAAGAAAACATTTCTATGAAAAAAACGCACAAAGAAAATAACACAAAAGTTATTATCCCTAAAGAAATAATCACTTATCTGATGGATTTAGCCGACACCTTATTTGAGAAAGATTATTATTCATACATTGAGTACGCAAACATACTTATCGATGATATCCTCGACTTCATCCACACTTTACCTCATGCGCCACATTATAACCTCTCCCATACAGCTGAAATGAGGTTCAACCGATACGGGAAAGATTTGCAATACGCCTTTTTCAAACGAAAAAGCAGTAAACATACCACATGGTATGTTTTTTTCAACCGGAAAGGTGATCGATATATTATACGTTATATCACCAATAATCATAAAGACGGCAAGTATATAAGAGCTCCTTTTACCGAGGAGGATTAACACTTCGTTTTAGCAACCTGAACCCAATCCGGCAATACAAACACTTTCGCTTCTCGCAATATTCTCGTTTTAACTGGATGAGTGATTGCGTATCACCAGCGTTATGGACTTCGATACCGGATCGAGCGAAAGCGGTTACGATATGATTGCGTTCCGGCGGGATACTCTCCAAGAGGCGGGTCGCACGCAGGCAATACTCAGGAAGTTTATTTCGACCGCCGTAAGCGAATAGCAGAGGGACTACCGTATTTATTAACAGGATATTCAAGGCATTCTCCCCGATCATTTTATCTTTTTGCACCGAGGCGTATTGGAAGTGATAATGATTCTTCCAATAATCCGAGGGTTGGATACGGAAATAATCCTTGATCTCTTTAGGAGAAGAAGCGGACAGGATCATCGAGAACAACGTATCGTACCGATGCCAGATAGCGGACAGTTGCGCCAGCTTCACATGCGGGAAGTTGGTCGGACGGATGCGAAGGCTTTTGAACAAGGAGTCATCCAAAGGCTTGAGGCCGAACTTATGGCGGAGAAACTCATATTCCCGCCTCAGCAGACGGTAGTAATGGCAGGAGCCCTCTTCCGAGAGCATACCCGCTTGTCCGAAAAGCATCGCCTCTACTTGCGACTCGCTAGCCCTTTGCTTTTGGATATATCGCAGGGGGAGGCTTTTCGCCAACCACTCGAAAGCGTCGCTATTCACGCCAAAGCCGAAACTACGGGTCAATAGGATATAGAATACCTCGTTCCAATCCTCTTGGTACTGATCCAGCAGACGGTATATATCCTCTGTCTTTCGTTCCAGCCGCTCACTGAGCAAGGTATCCATCCATGAGGCCAGATGCACGGAGTCCACATCTTGAATCCGCTCGAGGCAGGGGACGGGCACCTCTCTTACCAATAACCAATCGATATTTTTCCGGACAGGTTCCGGAACGGATAATATCAATTGAGGAATAGGCTCACCGTTCATCCGGCAGATAGACGCGTCATTCACACCCGTTACATGCAAGATAACGGAGTCATATGCCTTATCTGAATCATGATGATGCAGCAACCAATCGGAAGCTTTTTCGTGGATCTCCACGCTTCCCGCCCATACCGTGCCGTCGATTTTTACCTTGGCGTTGAAGAAGTCGGGACCGGCGTCGGTGTTTTGTATTCCGGGATCGATAACAGTGATAGGAAGCCCCTCGGTGGTAGTCAATGGAGTACTCGCGTAGAGTTTGTATTTCCAAACATAGTGTAATAAACGTTCCATATTCTTTCAGAGTTAAGATTTTGGATTCAAATGTAATTCATTTTCTGTATATTTGCGACATTAATTGAATTAAAGTATGAAAATTGCACTTATAGGTTACGGGAAAATGGGCAAAACGATCGAGCAGATCGCCATCCAAAGAGGACATCAAATTGTTTCCATCATAGATATCAATAACGCTGAGGATATATATTCAGAAGCGTTCAAGAGTGCCGACGCGGCAATTGAGTTTACTACCCCGGCTACCGCTTTCAATAACTATATGAAATGTTTCGAGGTAGGCGTGCCGGTCGTATCGGGTACTACCGGATGGCTGGACCGTATCGGCGAGATCAAGGAGAAATGCGAGAAAGAGGGCAAAACCTTCTTCTACGCCTCCAACTTCAGCATCGGCGTAAATATCTTCTTCGCCATGAACAAGTATCTGGCGAAAATCATGAACAACTTCCCCTCCTACGACGTTAAGATGACGGAAGTCCACCATATCCACAAGCTGGACGCACCCAGTGGAACGGCTATCACGTTGGCCGAAGGAATCTTGGAAAACATCGATCGTAAAGACCGCTGGACCTTAGAGAACGCCGAGAGCGCGACCGACCTACCAATCCACGCCATCCGTGAGGGTGAGGTTCCGGGTATCCACGAGATCACGTATGAGTCGGACGTGGATACGATCAGTATCAAGCATGATGCCAAGAGCCGTGCCGGATTTGCCTTAGGCGCAGTGGTAGCCGCTGAGTTTACCGCCGGAAAGAAAGGTTTCCTAGGCATGAATGACTTATTCAAATTCTAAACGTATCAGCTAAAAGATGAAGAAGTTCACGAAAAAACAATGGATCAAGTTTAGTATAGCGGCCGTATTATACACGTTGTTCGCTATCTGGATGCAAAACTTATGGTTACTGCTGGGATTAATCGTCCTAGTCGATATATTCTTGACGCACTACATCCCTTGGGGAGCTTGGAAACGGTCTAAGAACCCGACGGTACGCAACGTATTGGAATGGGTGGACGATATCGTATTCGCGCTGGTAGCCGTTTATTTCATCAATTTGTTCGTCTTCCAGAACTATCAGATACCGAGTTCTTCCCTAGAGAAATCCTTGCTGGTAGGAGATTACCTGTTCGTCAGCAAATTAAGTTACGGCCCTCGCGTACCGAACACTCCGATCTCCTTCCCGTTGGTACAAAATACGTTGCCTATCTTAAACTGTAAATCGTATCTGGATTGGCCGGAATGGGGCTACAAACGGGTGAAAGGTTTGGGCCACGTGAAACGTAATGATATCGTAGTGTTCAACTTCCCCGCAGGCGACACGATCGCCGTGAAAGTGCAAAACCCGGATTACTACTCCTTGGTCGAGGAGTACGGACGGGAACGTATCTTATTGGATAAGGCCACGTTCGGCGAGGTTATGTACCGCCCGGTCGACAAACGGGAGAATTACGTGAAGCGTTGTATCGGTATGCCGGGTGATACGCTCCAACTCATAGACAACCAAGTGTACATAGACGGTAAACCCGCCGAGAACCCGAAAGATATGCAGTTCAACTACTTCATCGAAACAGACGGCTCCCCGATCACAGAGGAGCAATTCCGTTTGATGGACGTAAGCAAGGATGACCGTATGCTGGCCTCCAGCGGCGGTTATTACCAAAACCTATTGTCATACCTAGGCTTTACGCCTAATGCGAACGGACAGTACAACCCGGTATATCGCCTGCCGCTCACGAAAAAGGCCTTGGCGATAGCGGAGAAGTTACCTACCGTGAAGAAGGTTATCATCGAGCCGGAGACGTTGGGCGGCCCCACCTATCCGGTCGGATACAATACTGGCTGGACCCGCGATAACTTCGGGCCGCTTTGGATCCCGAAGAAAGGGGCTACCATCCCGTTGGACGAACGTAATCTTGCGTTGTACAGCCGTTGTATCAAGAATTACGAGAACAACACCTTGGAAGTGAAGGACGGCAAGGTCTACATCAACGGCAAGCCCGAGACTTCCTATACGTTTAAATACGATTATTACTGGATGATGGGCGATAACCGCCATAATAGCGCGGATAGCCGCTCATGGGGTTTCGTACCCGAGGATCACATTGTCGGCAAGCCGATCTTGGTTTGGCTATCCTTGGACAAGGATCGCAGCCTGTTCGACGGTGGTATCCGTTGGAACCGCCTGTTCCGTTGGGTTCATCCGGATTAAGAGGTGAAAACTTCGTATTATGACAATCCAACGATTCCTGATAGTTCTCATGAAATGGCTGGCAGCTTTCGCACTAGCCGCGGGGATCGTCATGCTCATACGCCTTTTCTGCATAGAGTCCTATCGCATCTCCACGGACTCTATGGAAGAGGCTTTGCATAAAGGGGATTATATCCTAGTCAATAAAATACCGGGGAAGAATAAGCCCGTCCGGGGCAAGGTCGTGCTTTTTACCAGCCCGCTCTCGCGGGATTCAGCGGATGCTCCCTTATTCATCAGCCGCTGCATCGGTATGCCGGGCGATACGATCCGGGTCAGCATGGACGGATATACGATAAACGGGCATAAAATCCCCCGCTCTCCTCGCTCCCTCTGTTCCTATTTCATAACACTGAGCGCCAAGGAGACGTTCTTGGAGACGTTAGAGAAGTTGGACATCCCACTTAGGGATTTCAGGCAGGAAAGTTTCGGCTGTATGCTCAGCCTCACGGCTTTCGAGGAATATCAATTGAGGGAGGAATTGCCCGACGCCATAAACCGTCATTTTATCGGGGAACAAATGCAAGAATACATGTTGATCGTCCCCCGGAAAGACCGGGCTTACCCGCTGGACGCCGCCTCGCTCACCGCCTGCAAGGAGATCATCATGCGGGAGACGGATGGTAAAGCTTCCTTCCGTGACGGAAAGTTATATCTGGACGGGCGGGAGACTAATTTCTTCTTTTTCCAACAAGACTACTATTGGGTACTGTCCGATAATACCAACGAGGCGGTAGATTCCCGCCATCTCGGTTTCATACCGGCCGACCATATCGTCGGCAACGCTTGGCTCTGCTGGTACAGCCCCGACAAACAACGAATCTTTAAACCCGTTCATTAATCATGCGACCTGTATATATAGCGACCGCCTATCTAGGCCCCATACAACAATATTGTAAGATGCTCCAATACCCGGAGGTCCGTATCGAGACCGCCGAGAATTACGTGAAGCAAACCTATCGTAACCGTTGTTCCATCGCCGCCGCGAACGGCCCACTCTCCCTATCCATCCCCATCGTCAAGCCGGATACCTTGAAATGCCAGACCAAGGACATCCGTATCTCCGACCACGGAAACTGGCGGCACCTACACTGGAACGCTTTGGTATCGGCCTACAATATGAGTCCGTTTTTCGAGTATTATGCCGATGACTTCGCTCCTTTCTACGAAAAGAAATACGAGTTCCTCCTCGACTTCAACGAGGAACTGCGCCGTCTAGTCTGTGACCTGTTGGATATGCAACCCGCAGTCGTCTACACCGACCATTATGAACCGGAGGTAGCCAACGATTTCCGGGAAACGATCCGCCCGAAACACGAAGGGGAAGATCCCGCCTTCCGCCCGGAACCTTATTATCAAGTATTCCGGGAGAAATTCGGATTCCTCCCCAATCTGAGTATTGCTGATTTGCTGTTCAATATGGGCCCCGAAGGACTCGTTACGTTACGGGCATCGATTACCGGATCTCTTTAATCGCTTGTATCAAGGCTTCCATATCTTTCGGGAAGATATCTCCGATATTACCGATACGGAATGTATCCGCATCCGAGATCTTACCCGGATAGATCACGAAGCCTTTCTCCTTTAGCCGCACGTAGAACGAGGCGAAATCGAAATCCGCAGAGGGATATAAGAACGAAGTGATAATAGGTCCTTGCGCGTTA
This sequence comes from Parabacteroides sp. AF21-43, assembly GCF_003635435.1. Lineage (NCBI taxonomy): Bacteria > Pseudomonadati > Bacteroidota > Bacteroidia > Bacteroidales > Tannerellaceae > Parabacteroides > Parabacteroides sp. AF21-43. The sequence continues at coordinate 151,531 of NZ_QTMG01000010.1, forward strand.
TCGGACAGTAACGTCTTAAAGCCCAATCCACGCATACCTTCCACCAATACTCGGTGATTCTCTTGATATCTCTTATAACGAGCCGTGATACCGCCTTCCTCGTTCAATTCCTTCATCGCTTGGTAGAAAGCGTGAACCACGTGCGTCGGAGACGTGAAACGCCATTTGCCTCCCCCTTTCTCCATCGCTTCCCACTGGGCATAGATATCTAAGGAAAGCGAGCGGGCATTCCCCTTCGTCGCCATCAATTTATCTTTTTGGGCGAGGATAAAGCCGAAGCCGGGAACTCCTTGAATACATTTGTTCGCACTACTGACCAAGAAGTCGATACCTAAACCTTTCACGTCGATAGGGACACCGCCAAAGCTGCTCATCGCATCCACGATAAAGGTAATCCCCCGGCCCTTGATCACCTCGGCTACCTCCTCAATCGGATTCAACAAACCGGTCGTGGTCTCGCTATGTACCATTGAGAGATGCGTGATACCGGGATGCTCCTCCAAGGCACGTCGGGCTACCTCGCCGGTTACCAGTTCCGTCTCATGCAAAGAGACCAGTACGTAATTGATATGATAATAATCGGCGATCTGCGCCATACGTTTGCCATAAGCGCCATTAGCGAGGATCAACAATTTATCCTCCGGACGCACGGTGGCCCCGATCGTAGCCTCCACACAATACGTTCCGCTACCTTGCAGCAGGACACTGGTGTACGCATCCCCGTCCAGTCCCGCTATCGCCAGCAAGCCTTTACGGATCGGGGTAACGATACCCTCGTTATAATCCTTATCCCACGTACACCAATCCTGAAGCATGGCCTCACGTACCGTCTGCGACGTACTCAACGGACCCGGTGTCAATAATAAATAGTTTCTCATATGATTGTTTTATTTTATTCGGTTATCAGGCTTGATCCCTGTTGTTAATCTTCTCAATGCAAGCAGGCAGCTCGGCGATCGTATCCAAGACGAAATGAGCCCCCGCCGCCAACATACGCTCACGCACCTCTTTCTTCAGAGATTCCCATTCTTCCGCCGGACGGCTGTTATATTCCTCCTCGCTCACGCCCATCTCGTTGCTACCGGTCACGATACCGACGCTCCATACCTTGGCGTTCACGCCCTCCTTAATATCAGCGATCGTATCTCCTACCTTCACCACTTGATCTACGGAAGGAATCGCCAAATCGATCATATTCTTATAGATCATATACGGAGCGGGGCGACCGGCCGGGACCTCGTTCGGTGTCACCAGATTATCTACCCTATATCCTTTGGCCTCGGCTCCGGGACGGACAATCTCCATCATCTTCGCCGTGTACCCGGTCGTAGAGCCGATCTTTATACCTTGCTCGCGAAGCATCGCCATCGTCTCCAAGACTCCCGGTATCGGAGTGGTGAAATCCTTCAAGGAAGCGAACAAATGTTTCTCGAAACTAGTGTACATCTCATCCACGTCCCTCTTGTTCCAGTCCCTCTTATACAAGGCACGGAACTTCTCGTTCACCTCCGGCATACTCAAGATCGCCTTGATATGATCGATCTTCAAGAGACCCATCGGCTCACGGGCCTGCCGGTAAGTGATATCAATCCCTTTCTCTTCCGAGAATACCTTGAGGAAAGCGTTCAACGGAGCGAAGCATCCATAATCCACGGCCGTACCGGCCCAATCCATAATGACACCTGAAATCTTCTTCATATTCTGTATGTATCGTATTTAATAATTTTCTTGTTTAAGCGATCGTAAGGACATTGTTTTCGGTAGGCTCAAGAGTTGCTATTTCCTCGCAGCCACATAAAGCGGTCTCCTTGCGATAGCGTTGCCGCAAATATACGAAGGAAGCGACAAAAGTGGCACAGCAAAAGATCCCTACATATCCGGCAAGTTGGTTATAAAATACTGCCCAATCCAATCTCGTACCCACGAATTCCTTTAGCACCAATACCAGTATCGTACCCGTGTACCCCAGAAAATCTGTTAAGACAATAAAGAAACCGACGTTTCCCCGTATCTTGAAACAAGCGATGAAGCGATCGAAGAAAATCGTCTGGAAGGTTAAGTAAGCCATATACAGGCAGAGGCTCTGCAAGAAAAGCCATGTCACCGGACTCAATCCCATCCGCTCCTGCCCGAACGACACGAACGCCATGACCATCATGCCCGTAATAATCAAACCGTACAGGACTGAAAGCGCCTTAAAATTATCTTTCACGAGCACCATCAAACCAAAGATCGCCAAGATAGTCAAGGTCACCACGCTATCTATTTGCGTGAACAACCAAGGTGAGTAACCGGACATATCAATGATATTCACCAAGAAGTCCTCCTTGATATCCCGTAACACCACGATCGCTATATTCGCCACGAAAAGCATCGTCAAGAAAGGCATGAAGTTCTTGAAAAGCTCCCAACGCTGCCGCCCGTTCAAGGTCTCCCGCTCCGACTTCAAGGCGATATCCTCCTCCGTAGGTTGTGGAAGCCGGTTTAGCGCATATCCCAACAAGGCTAGCAAAGGCAATGCCACCGCCCCGATCAAAGCCGGCATCCAGAACTCGCTGACCTGCCATATATCCATCACGTACAAGCCGACAGACTTCGCTGTACCGGAACTGATCACCATACTTACGCCCAACAAACTAGCGAGGACATCCGTCATCCTACGTCCTTCTATAAAGCTGAAAATAATCCCCCACATACATCCCAGCGAAAGCCCGTTCAAGAACATCGCCGCTATATTATAAGGAGCCGAGAGCAACCCGAAGAATACCAACGAAAGTTCCGCCATCACCACGGACATCAAGATGAACCGCAAACGCTCTTCCCGCCGCAACTCCGATATCAACTTAATTCCCATGAACTTCGACACCACGTATCCCAATATCTGCACGATCGTGACCGCCACCTTATAGTCCATATTGAATACCTCCAGATCCTCGAAAGCGGCAGCCGTATACGGCTTACGCAACATATATACCAAGGAATAAGAAAGCAAGGCGGCCCCTCCGGCCCATAGGATGAAAAGGAGATCGGAAATCCGTTTCCGGGATGTTTTATTGCTCTGTATCGCAGTGTCCATAATCTTCTGTCGTTTTATTTTCGAAGGCAAAAGTACAGCCGCCATGTTACAGACATATTACTGAACCCATGAATGTATATTATTAATACCCAACTAGGAATCAATAAATTATAAAGAAATATTTATGTAACATTCATGAAACGGAAACGCAACATATGTCCTCTTATTTTGTAAGGTAAATCAAGAATATAAACACATGAACAATCTTCAAGAATTCTACCGAAAGATCGAATATCTACGAAGCAATGGGGTTAAGATGAAAGAGATAGCCGACTGGATCGATATGGCTCCCAGCATATTGTCCTCCCTATATACGACCGTATTGCCGAATTATTTCGAGGGCATCAAGAGTTACCCGCCGGAAGAAGCGCTGGACTCGGCGCTCGCCCTAGTGAATAACGTGTCGAAAAAACGTTTGCTTTCCCATATAGAGGAGATGATCCTTCGCCTAGACCAGATGGAGCTCGCCGAACCGGATAGCCTAAAAGATAATCCTTTCGCCAAGCAATTGATGGAGGAGACACGGCTCTCCGCCTCTAAAATAGAGGCTTTCAAAGGAATCTATACCAGTTACAGCCTTTCTTCCTCCTCGGACTGCCTCAAGATGGAACCCTTCCTACTCTCCCCCTCGGATAATCAAGTCCGTGTAGGGCGGATCAGCGCTTATGGAGAGGCTCAATGGGGATTCGGGATCATGCCCGATCCTCAGAATTTCCATTGCATGCTGAACGAGAACCAAGCGCCCCAATTCACGATGGTAACGATATACCTGCAAATACCATTTTTCAAGAATCCCCGCCAATTACGAGGATTATACATCGGGCAGGATTATAATCGTAACCCGATTGCCCGCCGAATCCTTCTTATCAAGGAATCAGAAAGCACGGAGATCGATGAATTCATGAGCCGGAAAAGCGGACTGATCGATAAAGAAGATTTTACCCCGGAACAACAGGCCTACTATGATTATACTTGCCAAACAGGAGATTTTATCAAGATGTGTACAGTCCCATCCCTGCGGATGGACGAGAGTGATTTAGTCAAAGAAAAGAAGATGCTAACCCTATAAACCAGTAGAGACGGGGCATGCCCCGTCTCCCACCATCCCAATAGAATAGAGACTGATTATTCCTTCTGGAACTTCCTGCTCACCTTCAAAAGGTTCGCCGTAAAAGAAACCACGTTCTGGGCCTCTTGTACCATGTTCAAATAAACCATGCTCACCTTCGTGCTGCCGGACTGCCCTTGGATACGCTTCAACTCCCCTTTCTTCAAGGCGGTAAGTTGGTTCATCAAGGTAATCGACTCAGCGATCAGCTCCTCAAAACCAATATAATCGTTTTTACGGATCATAGTAGCGCAATTTCTCAAGAAGGAGATGATTTGTTCAGATACCTTACCAAAATCATCTTTCTGTACCGGACTCAACGGGCTGAAATTATTATCGATATGATCTTTCATCGGTTCTGCTAAGCGACGGATACTGAATATGATCTCGCTGGCGAAGTCATTTCCTTGATAATAATAAAGCCCCTTCTCCACGGCGATATCGTGATCCAATTGGGTAACGCCAAGCGTACCGACACGTTTCACTTGCTTCAAGTGAATCTTCTTCTCCTCCACGGCAGTCAAGACCTTGCGCAACTCACGGAGGTTCTCATTCATGAATCCATTTACCGCCTTACCGAATACTTCCGCCGTAAAATCCAGATCGGATTGTAATTCCTCACGGCTATGCTCGCGGAACAGTGCCAAAGCCTCACGGGTATCCGTAGCCTTACGAAGTTTAGACACCGTAGAATTCACCTCCTCCTTCAATGCCTCTTTCCGCAATTTAGCCTTATAAGCGAAGTGGCTACGAACCAACGAATAGATCGCCAAACCAATCATAGCGACCAAAGCTGGAATACCTCCCCAATAAATCAAAAGAGCGACGATGAAACAGATCGTAAAAGCAGCCCCTGCCGTAATGAACCAACCACCTATCACGGACAATACGCCTGTGATGCGATATACGGCGCTCTCACGCCCCCAAGCACGGTCTGCCAACGAAGTACCCATAGCGACCATGAAAGCCACATACGTCGTAGATAAAGGCAATTTCAAGGAGGTTCCCAAAGCGATCAGCAATCCGGACAAAACCACGTTCACCGAGGCACGTACCAAGTCGAAGCTAGCCTTGTCATCCATGATCATCTCGCTTTGGTTGAAACGGCTATCAATCCAGTTCTTAACCGGAGTGGGCACGATACTTAATATCGTAGCGGATATATTACTGCAATTCCGTACCAATACCCGTGCGACAGGCGATGTACCGAAAGACTCCTCTCCATCCGATTGACGAGACAGATCCAAGGAAGTCTTCACCACGTTCTGAGCCTTTTTGGAGGTAGCCAAGGCGATTACCATCACGACCCCGGAACCCACCAAGAAATACCAAGGTGTCTGGGCCGGTCCCAACAAGGAGGTCATCAAAAATGTATCCGTGGTAGTGGTCCCTCCCTGCGCCATCAAGTCCATATAAGAGGAATAGCCAGCCAAGGGGACTCCGATAAAGTTCACCAAGTCATTCCCGGCAAAAGCCAACGCCAAGGCAAACGTACCCATCAAAATGACTACCTTGAATACATTCACCTTCAACCAATGCAATACCTGCATCAAGATCGTAAAAAATACCATACATCCCAAAACGATCATCCCCGTATTGGCATACACCATATCCTTGAACTCACCCGTCATAAAAGAACTTGTCTTCAATCCCTTTATCAGCATAAAGTAAATGATGGAAGTGGCCGCTAAACCTCCGAACAGACCAATAAAATATTTAGAGCTTTTCTTATAATTAAACGAGAACAAGATCCGGGACAGATACTGCACGATCACACCAAAGAAAAAAGCGATCGCCACAGAAAGAAAGATACCCAAAATCACGGTAAAAGCCTTTTCGGTATTCAGCAGATCCCCCAATTGCAAAGCGCCTGAAGAACTAGCGATCTTTACCAAAGCGATCGCTACCGTTCCACCCACCAACTCAAACACCATGGAAACCGTTGTCGAGGTCGGCATACCTAACGAGTTAAAAATATCCAGTAGCACCACATCCGTAAGCATAACGGCCGCAAGGATACACATGATCTCCGAGAAATAAAAATGCTGGGGTTGATAAATACCATGCCGGGCGATATCCATCATACCATTGGATAACGCCGCTCCGACAAAGACTCCCACAGCAGCGATAGCGATAATAACTTTAAAGGATGCGGCTCTCGCGCCGATAGCTGAATTCAAGAAATTCACGGCATCATTACTAACACCGACCGATAAATCTACGATGGCCAATACAAACAAAAATATGACCAAGAACAAATAAAATGTTTCCATACTGATTGTTATAATTCTTGCGCAAAGTTCTGAAACAATTATTTCGCATCCGTTACATACATATTACAATGATGTTACAACCTGCGGATTAGATTCAAAAACAACCAGATATGAAATTAGGTTGAAATTAACATCAAGTATTTCTCTTTTAAGAGAGAGATCCACTAAGGGTTTTTATATACATTTGCGACTATATATTTAGAAGGGAAATAAGTTAACAAGATTCTAGTTACTTGGAAAAACACTCCAAAGAAATAATGCAATGGGTCTGTGAAATCGCGCTATCCGATTCTCAAACTGCTTTTAAATCGCTTTATTTAGCCTATTTTCAGAGGCTAATGCGGTTTACATCCCTTTATGTGCCTTCCTCTGTAGAAGCTGAGGAAATTGTCTCTGATACATTTCTAAGTCTTTGGAATAATAGAAAGTCATTACCGGAGATCTCTAACTTCGATTCTTATATCTATGGCATAGCCCGCCACAAAGCCATCAGCCTATACCGGACACAGCATATGGAGAAAGTCCAGATCGATGAGAATACGATCGATTTATTTGCGCATACCGATACTACGCCCGAGGAAGAACTTATTTCCAAAGAATGCATCGATCATTTAAATGAGGCGATCAATACACTCCCGGATAAATGCAAGATGGCTTTTAAACTGATCCGTGAAGATAAGATGAAATATAAGGATGCGGCAAATATCCTAGAAATATCAGTAAAGACATTAGAAGCCCACATCGCCACGGCAGTCCGAAAACTACGGGAATCTCTAGCTAAAGAAATAAACGACTAATCTATCCACGTTCCCTCTTTGTAAAGACGTAGCGTGCCACATCTCTACAACGGCCGGTGTATATACCAAAAAAAGGAGCCAATC